>CALEZK010000508.1 GCA_937928585.1 uncultured bacterium
GCCGGTGAACGCGCGCGCCGATTCCTTGATGTCGTTTTCCGAATACTGGCCCTGCCCTAAGGTGAAGAGCTCCATCAACTCGCGGGCCCAATTTTCGTTTGGTTGTTTTTTGGTGCTGCGGTTGTTGTCGAGGTATCGGAGCATCGAGGGGGACTGTCCGACATCGATAGTCAGTTGCTTGAAATTGCCGGCGGCCTGGTTTTGGAGGACTTTGTAAAGCCCGTGCGTGTGATATGAGTTGCGGACTTTTTGCGCGGACGTTGCGAAGTGACCGTGCCAGAAAAGCGTTAGTTTTTCTTCCAGCGGCCGTTCGGTTTTCAGCATGCGCTCGATCCACCATGCCTTCAACTGCTGAATCGCTTCGCGCTCGGCCTGCTGTATTTCATTGGCTTTCTTGCGTCGCTCATCGATGGAGAGGCCTTCGTATTCCTTTTTAATCTCGTCGGGGTGCCTTAGCGGTACGAGAAAGTCCGGCTCACTTGTGGAGGCGGGATGTTTCTCGTAATCGACAAAGTAGCTGACGGCCTTCTCTGGGGTAAGGGCGGCCAAGTGTGAAAGACGTTCAGAGGGGCCGCCGAAGCCTGCCCGATTGAGCAGGTGGCGCGCCATTGCCGCGTTCCAGGTTTCTACCGGTGCAATAGGTTTTGTGGCCATGTGCTACCACTCCTTACATGTTCCCAGTTAGACGGCCGGATTCTTCGCCCCTGCGATTGTACTCCCCAACCGTCAGGAGTTGAAACACCTGAGACAACGGTATGGTTCCGAATCACATTATGTGCTGTGAAGTTCCGAGGCCAGGCCGGATTTTTCACACGCACAAGTCATTGAACCGATAACCGAAGCGAAGGCAGCGGTTTATGAAGTATCCAAAAGCAGTTCCTGTTACTCGGTGTGCGTGAGAAAAATCCTCACCGGTAAACCCCTGGGCTTTTTCGTGAGCATTTCTCATCACTTGATGCTCATCAAACTGAAGCATAGAAGTTTGATGCGGTGAGAAATGCGGGCTAGATCGGCGCTTTCCCCGATGCTATACTCGGAATCCGGTGCGGCATTGCGACCGCGACGCGTCGAAAGGTGAAGTAACGCACGTATGAGCACAAGAATCCGCTCCTACTTCCTCAGTTCGGTCTTCAAAAAGCAAATCGTTGCTGTAACAGGACTTGCGCTGGTTGGTTTCATCCTGATTCACCTTGCGGGCAACCTGCTGATCCTGCTGGGGCCCGAAGAGTTCAACAACTACGCCAAGGTCCTGCACACACTGCCTGAGTTGCTTTGGGCGGCGCGGTTGGGGCTGCTCACGGCGTTCGTGTTGCATGTTTGGTTCACGATTCAGGTAACGATCGAGAACAAGCGCGCGGCTGGTTTCGAGCGATACGCGGTGCAGGCGGATCACGGCCGCACCAACTTCGCCAAGAAATACATGATTCTCACCGGCCTTTTTGTTTTCTTCTTCCTGTTCTTCCATATTGCCGATTTTGCCGCGGCGGACAAGAGCAGCGCGCGGGCAACGATCGATGGCGACCCCTATGAACTTTACGGGTTGGTGTGGAACTCGTATACGAATCCGATCCGGGTGTTGTTCTACCTGGGGTTTGTGTGGTGCATCGGAATGCACTTGAGCCATGGCATTCAAAGCCTGTTTCAGACAATTGGATTTTTCCACGAGCGTTATACGCCGCTGCTGCGCAATGCGAGCATCGCAATAGGCGCCGTGGTTGCCTTTGGGTTTAGTGTGATTCCGCTGTACATATTCATTCGCAGTCTTGTCAGCGGTCCGCCAGTTTAAGTTTCCGGTTGCGAAAACGAAAACCAACGCAAACGAGAATGTTCACGAAATGAGCCTTGACTCGAGAATACCCGGGGGTCCCATCGCAGAGAAGTGGACCCGTCACAAGTTCAACATGAAGTTGGTGAACCCTGCCAACAAGCGCAAGTACACGGTAATCGTGGTCGGCACCGGATTGGCCGGGGCGTCGGCGTCCGCCACACTCGCGGAACTGGGGTACAAGGTCAAGACGTTCACGATGCACGATTCGCCGCGTCGCGCGCACAGCATCGCGGCGCAGGGCGGAATCAACGCGGCCAAGAACTATCAGAACGATGGTGACAGCGTCTACCGCCTGTTTTACGACACGGTGAAGGGGGGAGACTTCCGCGCGCGCGAGGCGAATGTCTACCGGCTCGCGGAATTGAGCGTCAATATCATCGATCAATGCGTGGCGCAGGGCGTGCCCTTTGCGCGCGAGTATGGCGGTCTTCTCGATAATCGTTCGTTTGGCGGTGCGCAGGTGAGCCGCACGTTCTATGCGCGCGGGCAAACGGGACAGCAATTGCTGTTGGGCGCGTACAGCGCGCTGATGAAGGAAGTGGCCAAGAAGACAGTTGAGTTGCACACCCGCTGCGAAATGCTTGACGTGGTGGTGGTGAACGGCAAAACGCGCGGCATAGTCTGCCGCAATCTTGTAACCGGAAAGCTGGAATCGCACGCGGCTGACGCGGTGATACTGGCGACGGGCGGTTACGGCAACGTCTTTTATCTTTCGACGAACGCGAAGGCGTGTAATGTTACCGCGGCGTGGCGCGCACACAAGAAGGGCGCGTACTTCGCGAACCCCTGCTACACGCAGATTCACCCGACGTGCATTCCCGTCCACGGCGATTATCAATCCAAACTGACGTTGATGAGCGAGAGCCTGCGCAATGACGGCCGCATCTGGGTGCCGAAGAAGCAGGGCGATACGCGTCCTCCCGAACAGATACCGGAAGACGAGCGCGACTACTATCTGGAACGGAAGTATCCGTCGTTCGGAAACCTTGCGCCACGGGACATTTCATCGCGCAGCGCGAAGGAACAATGTGATGCGGGGCGCGGCGTGGGGTCAACGGGCCAAGCGGTGTATCTCGATTTTCGCGATGCGATCGATCGCCTTGGAAAGAATCTGATCGAAGCGCGGTATGGCAATCTGTTTCAAATGTATGAACGCATCGTGGACGACAATCCGTATGAGAAGCCGATGATGATATATCCGGCTGTGCACTACACGATGGGCGGGCTCTGGGTGGATTACAATCTGATGAGCAATCTGCCGGGATTGCATGTGCTTGGCGAAGCGAACTTCTCCGATCACGGCGCGAACCGCCTTGGCGCGAGCGCGCTAATGCAGGGCCTGGCGGATGGCTACTTTGTGATTCCGTACACCATCGGCGATTACCTTGCGTCGAACAAGTTTGACGCAGTGTCTACCGAGCAGGCGGAATTTAAGACGGCTGAAGCGGAGGCGAAAGCGCGTATCGATAAACTGCTGTCGATCAAGGGCAAACGCACTGTAGACGATTTCCACCGGCAGCTTGGCTTGCTGTGCTGGGACAAATGCGGCATGGGCCGCAATAAAGCGGGACTCGAAGAAGCGCTGGAAAAGATTCCCGCGATTCGCGAAGAGTTCTGGAGCAACGTGACTGTCCTGGGCGGTGGCGAGGAGTTTAATCAGAGCCTCGAACGCGCGGGCCGTGTGGCGGATTTCATCGAGTTTGCGGAGCTGATGGTGCGCGATGCGTTGCATCGCGAGGAATCCTGCGGCGGACACTTCCGCGAGGAACACCAGACGGACGATGGCGAAGCCAAACGCGATGACGAGCATTTTTGTTATGCGGGCGCGTGGGAGTTCACGGGTGTTGGCGACACGCCAAACCTGCATAAGGAAGCGCTGGAGTTTAACGAAGTGCATTTGGCGACGCGAAGCTATAAATAAGAC
>CALEZK010000509.1 GCA_937928585.1 uncultured bacterium
CCCGCCACGACAATAACAATTCCCGACGATTGGGTCAGCGGTGTGTACCTCGGCAAGTTGTCTCTCGTCGACACCCGCTGGCAGAGCTACGTAATCTTCATCGTGCGCGATGACCGCAAAGCGGACGTAGTGTTTCAATGCAGCGACAATACCTGGCAAGCCTACAACCGCTGGCCGGACAACTATTCGCTCTACGACAATGGCGAGAGTGAATGGGCTCTCAAGTCCGGCATCCGCGTCAGCTACGACCGCCCTTACGGAAAATACTGTCAGATACTCGATGCGCCGCAGTCGCAAGGCTCGGGCGAATTTCTATTGTGGGAATTCCCGTTCGTCTATTGGCTCGAACGCGAAGGCTACGACGTTACCTACATTTCCAATACCGACACGCACGCCGACATAAAAAACATTTCGCGCGCAAAGGCGATGATATCGATCGGCCACGACGAATATTGGAGCCTGGAACAGTTCAATCACGTGAAGCAGGCCATCGCCGATGGACTGAATGTTGGATTCTTCTCCGGCAACACCTGCTGCTTCGTAACGCCATTCGCCCCGAACAGCGCGGGCGTTCCGAATCGCAGCTTCACGCGCGCGGGCTGCTTTGGCGGCGCAAGCCAGGCAGAGAAAGAATACGGCATGGGCCCCTTCCCCCTCGAAGGGCCAGACGAACGTGAAATCATCGGCGCGCGTACGATCATCCCCTTCAACGGCGCAGGCGATTGGATCGTCTCCGACGAATCGCATTGGATGTTCGACGGCACCGGCATGAAAAAGGGCGACGGTATCCCCGGCCTCGTCGGCTGGGAGTTTCACGGCGAGCCATTGGATATCCCCGGCCTGAAAGTAGTCGCCGAAGGCGACTCAGTAAACGCAGGCGATGCCGTCGCGCACTGGACCGCGACAATCTATCCAGGACCCAAAGGCAATTACGTATTCAACGCATCCACAATCTGGTGGGCGCAGGGACTCTCCTCGCCGCCCGGCCACATGCTGCCGTACTCACACTTCGGACGCCCCCACGGACCGGACGAAAGAGTGCAAAAAATCACGCACAACTTGTTGAAACGGTTCTTGACGAGTTGAGACACGGGAGTCACGGAGAGAATGCATAACACTTGCTCGTTCGCAGTTCTCGTTCCCAAGTTGTACTTGGGAACGCGATTGTGCGGGAAGCTGCGCTTCGCATTTGGCGCAATTGGTTGCAGCCGCCGCGAAGCACAGCTTCGAAGACAGGCGCGTGCCCAAGTACAACTTGGGAACGAGAACAACGAGAGCAACGATAGCAAACGCGGTGTAACTCGTGTTCTTCGCGCCTTCGTGGTGAATCTTCTAGGTGTTTCTTTGTGGCTAAGCGCATTGGCCGAGGAACCCGCCACCGGTCTCGCGGCGATCAAAGTCCCCGAAGGATTCTCCGTTGAGATCGCCGCGCCATCGGAAATCTCCTCCTACCCAATGTTCATGGCCTTCGATCATCAAGGCCGCCTGTTCGTCGCGGAGTCGTCCGGCAAAAACACCAAAGGCAAGGACACACCAAAATTTCCCGAGTGCATGATCCTCCAGATAGAAGACACAGACAAGGATGGCGTCTTCGATAAGCGCACGGTGTTCGCCGATGAGCTCAGCCTGCCCATGGGCGTACTCTGGCATGATGGTGCGATCTACTGCGCGTCGCCGCCAGATTTTTTCCGCTTTGAAGATACCGACAACGACGGCGTCGCGGACAAGAAGGAAGTCTTGCTCACCGGTTGGAACGTACTGAACACTGCAAGCCTCCACGGTCCCTTCCTAGGTCCTGACGGCTACATCTATTTAACGCACGGTCGCCACGGATATGACATCACGTCGAAAGAGGGCGTGCGCTTCGAAGGCATGGCCGCGCGCATTTGGCGCTGCAAACCCGACGGCACGCTACTCGAACGCTTCTGCGGCGGCGGCTTCGACAATCCAATCGAACTCGTGTGGACCGATAACGGCGACATGATCGGCACCATGACCTACTTCACCGATCCCAAGAACGGCCAGCGCGACGCGCTCATGCACTGGGTCGAAGGCGGTGTCTATCCCAAGCCGGAAAAAGTCGTCGATGAGTTTATTCAAACCGGCGAGCTCATGCCCGTCCTCACGAAGTTTTCGCGCATCGCGCCATCCGGGCTGGAGATCTATCGCGGTACGAGCTTTGGCGAAGAGTATAAAGGCAACCTCTTCAGCGCACAGTTCAACCCGCACCGCGTGCAGCGCCACGTGCTCACGCCCGAAGGCGCAAGCTACACGAGCAAAGACACCGATTTTCTAACCTCCAGCGATCCCGATTTTCACCCCACCGATGTGCAGATGGACAGTGACGGAAGCCTGCTCGTCTCCGATACCGGCGGTTGGTATGTAGACGCCTGCCCTATATCACGCGTATCCAAACCGGAAGTACGCGGCTCGATTTACAGGGTTCGAAAAGTGAATTCGGTCACCGGCCCGCAAGAAAACATTCCTGCGTCGCTGGACAGCATGCCCGCCGCTCTCCTCTTTAATGAACTTTCGAGCAACAGCGCTCGCGTGCGAGATCGCGTGCTCGAAGTAATCATCGAACGCGCCAAATCCGACAGTCAAATCGTCAAAGCAATAAAAACAGCGCTCTCCAGCATGCAGGGCGGAGCAATCGAAGTTCATACTGCCCTTCAGCGCGCGCTTGTAAGCATTGATACTCCGGAATCACGCGCAATTCTGCTTGCTTACGCGGATCATCCCGACCTGGCGAAGAATTCGGCCATCGCGCAAAACCACGCCCACAACCTGGGTGTAGCCGGAAGCAGCGACGCCATCGCCGTGCTCACGAACTACCTCGCTTCGCCTGCTCCGGGCGTGCGCCGCGAGGCCGCCGCCTCTCTGGGCAGACTGAAAGATGCATCCGCCATTCCCGCGCTGTTGAATGCGTGCAGCGACGATAACGACCGCTTCATCGAGCATTCGCTCATCTACGCGCTAATCCAGATTGCCGAAGACGCGCCATTGGCGACCGCGCTCGATTCGAGCAACGCCTCCGCGCGCAAAGCCGCCTTCATCGCACTCGATCAATTGAAGAGCGACAAACTCACCGCGGACCATGTAGTCGCCTTTCTCAATTCAGACAACGAAGACCTGCGCAAAACAGGCCTGTGGGTGGCCTCGCGGCATCCAGAATGGTCCGGCAGTGTGTTGGCGTTGTTGGATGAAAAAGTAAACGCGACTGATTTCGCGGCGGAAACCTCCGGTCCGATCCGCGATGTGTTGTTGGCCTATGCAAAAGACGAGGCCGTGCAAGCGTTCATGGCGCGCGTCGCGGCTGACGAATCCGCGCCTGCATCACGCCGTACGTTCATGCTTGATACGATCGAGAAGGCAAACCTCAATCCATTGCCAGACGGAATCGTTCAGGCAGTCGGCAAATCGTTACAATCTACAGACGAAACGATTCGCTATCGCGCGGCAACCTTGATTGGCACGCGCAAGCTCGCGCAATTCGACGATCAACTACTTGCAATCGCCGACAACGCGGCGCAATTCCCAGCGCTGCGGTTGAGCGCACTCGGAACGACGCAGTCGCGACATCCCGAGTTGACCGACGCGCGCTTCGCGTTTCTGCTGGAGAATCTCGCGGTGGATGCCGACCCTGCCTTACGCCTTTCCGCCAGCCGCTCGCTTGGCGCGGCAAAACTTACGGGCGCGCAACTAGAGACGCTCGCGTCAGATTATCTACCCAAAGCCGACGCGCTCACTTTCCCTTCGCTACTCGAGGCGTTCAAAGGCGGCACCAGCGATTCTGTGGGCCGCCTGCTCGTTTCCAGCCTCTCGTCCGCGGCAATCACGCCGAGCATGATTCCCGGCGGGCTGGACAGTCTCCTTGCAACCTATCCGGAACCAGTGAAACAGGCCGCCGCGCCCTTGCGCGCCCAGATCGAGGCGGAAGACAAGGCAAGACTGGAGAAGCTGGCAGCCATCGAGCCAATGATTGGCAATGGCGATGTGGGCCGCGGACGCCAATTGTTTTTCGACGAGAAGCTGGCATGCGCCACATGCCACGCGGTTGGCCAAGAAGGCGGCACGCTCGGGCCCGATCTAACGACAATCGGTGCAATTCGATCCGGACACGATCTTCTCGAAGCAATTCTATATCCCAACGCCAGTTTCGTCCCCGGTTACGATTCATACCGTATCACGGCCAAAGACCCCGACTTCGGCGGCACCGTTGATTACGTCGGCGTAATAGGCGAGGAAACCGCCGACGCAATACTGCTGCGCCAGAACGCAAAGGAATCCATTCGCGTGGCGCGGTCAGATATCGAATCTATGGACCTCGCCCCGAACTCCGTAATGCCGCAAGGTCTGGACACAGCAATTACTCAAGAACAGTTAATCGACCTTCTGGCCTTCTTGCAGTCTTTGAACAACGAAGAATGGCTCATACCCGAACGGCGAAATGAGAAAGCCGCTCATTGATCTGGATTTTTCACATGCACCTCGAACCAGAATGAGACCTTGTTCCGGTTAAAAGTGCGGGTTAGCGGTGATTGCGGCGCAGAATTGACCGTAAGCCTTCGCGTGCCGATAATGTAGGGCTGTTTGGGCATGCGGATTTCGGGCAGCGTCAACGGACAAAGGGGACAATTTCATGGCCGTGCTCGCGATTTACACCTACAGCGTCAAACCAGGTCGAATGAACCATTTTCTTGGGAAGCTGAGCCAGGCAGCATCGCCGCAATTCAAGAGTGCCGTAATGCCGAAAAACGTCCGGCTATTCCGCAATACAGTTCCTGGTCCCGAAACGGAGTTGGTCGAACTGCATATCGAATACGAAGACATGGCCGCGTTTGGGGCGCGCAATGTTTTCGAGCATACCAATAAAGAATGGCAAGACCTGTTCGCGGCGGAGCACGATTCGCCCGAAACGCTTGTGTCCGTAAAATTGCTCACCGAGATGAACCACTGAGATACAGCCACGAGATAAAAATTATCCTGGGAGGGAATCGGTAATGAAGAAGAATGGATCGAAACATGGAGCCGCGCAATCGCCCGGCATGGGGCGCCGCGACTTCTTGCGGCGCTCGGCAATTTCCGCGGCGGCAGTCGCGGCGCCAATGATTGTCCCAGCGTCGGCACTGGGCCGCGATGGAAAGGTTGCGCCGAGCAACCGCATCACGCTCGGCTGCATCGGCGTCGGAAGCCAGGGCACGGGCAACATGCAGGGATTCATCCAGGTTCCCGGCGTTCAAGTTGTGGCCGTTTGCGATGTCGATCGGACCCGTCGCGAGAACGCCCGCGAAATCGTAAACAAGACCTACGAAGACAAAGGGTGCGCGGACTACAACGACTTCCGCGAACTGCTCGATCGTGGCGATCTCGATACCGTCGCGCTCGCATTGCCGGATCACTGGCATTCAATTCCATCGATTATGGCCGCGCGAAAAGGCATCGACGTCTATGGCGAGAAGCCGCTCGCCCTCACATTGAACGAAGGCAAAGCCATCGTCGATGCAGTCAATAGGTATGACATCGTCTGGCAGACCGGCAGTTGGCAACGCTCGCAGTCACACTTTCTTCACGCGGCCGAACTCGTGCGCAATGGCATGATCGGCGAGATTCACACAGTCAAAGTTGGCCTACCCACTGGCCGCCCCATCGCATTGCAGACGGAACAGCCCATTCCAGCCGAACTCGATTACGACATGTGGCTCGGTCCCGCTCCCGAGGCGCCGTACACCAAAGAGCGTGTTCACTGGAACTGGCGCTGGATTCTGGATTACTCGGGCGGACAGTTGACTGACTGGGTCGGGCATCATGGCGACATCGCAAACTGGGGCATGGGCACCGAAGACACCGGCCCAATCAGCGTCGAAGGGCGCGGCATTTGGCCGAACGATGGGCTCTGGAACGCATCGACCAGTTACTTCTTCGAGTGCATTTACGCGCCGGGGGCAAGTCCCGTCGCGCCGAACGGGTTCCGCATGCTCGTTTCGAATCTCTTCCCAATGGGCACCCGTTTTGAAGGTACAAAAGGCATGATTCACTGCGATCGCGGCAATCGCCTCACCTGCGATCCCGAGAATCTAAAGACCCACCAGTTCGGCCCCAACGACATCCGCCTGAAGAAAGCCGACAACCACGCGAAAGACTTCTTCGACTGTGTCCGCAGCCGGGAAAAAACGCTGGCGCCCGTTGGCCCGGCCCACCGCGCGATAAGCATTGGTCAGTTGGGAAACATTGCAATGCAGCTTGAACGCAAGATTGTGTGGGACCCGAAAACGCAAACGTTCCCGAACGATCCGGAAGCGACACGCAAGATGCAGCGGGCCATGCGCGCCCCCTGGCATATTTAAGGGAGTGCAGAACATGAACCGTACAATTCCAACCGTTTCCGCTCTGTTCTCGGGTGCGGCAACCATCGAAGAGATGATCGGCAAGATCGCTACCTACAAGCTGGGTGACGATCTCGGTCCCATGAACAATATCGAGAGCGCCGTGCGTGGAAGCGCCGGCAACAATGAGGCGCGCATCGCCATCGCCGCTGCGTTGGCCGGCGTGCTGTCATCCGATGCAACGCGGGAGGCAAAAGTGTTTGCCAGCCGTCAACTCGCGGTTTGCGGGGGCCCGGAGATCGCCGCGGCGATCGCGCCCTTACTGACATCCATAGATTCGTCGAACTTTACGCGCTACGCAGTCGAGCAAATTCCAGGCTCCGAAATTGACGGCGTATTGATCGATGCGCTGGGTAAGGCCGACCTGCAATCGCAGATCGGAATCGTAAGCTCTCTGGGCGCGCGAAAGTCGGCGGCGGCTGTGCCCGCAATTTCGAAGCTGCTGACTTCGAATGACGCTGCGCTTGCCAATGCCGCTGCCGCCGCATTGGGTCATATAGGCGGCGCGGACGCGGTCAAGGCGCTGTCCGGTCGCGTGGCCAAGACCGCGCGTGACACCGCAGCGAACGCGCTGCTGGAAGCCGGTGAATCAGCCAAAGCCGCAGGCGACGCCGCCCTCGCGGAGCGTGCCTTTAAAGAGGCATCAAGTGGCGGTTCAAAAGCAGTTAGAGCCGCGGCGAAGCGCGCGCTTGCAGGCTGAATGCCAGTTCGGATGAATTAGCAATATAGGGAGCCGTTGGTGAAACGAAAACTGTTGATCGCGTCGGTGGCGCTCCTCGTCCTCGTCTTGGCGGGCGTGGCGTGGCTGTATCACAGCATTACCAACCGCGTGGAGGGGCAGTACTTCGATTCCAACGGCGTACGCATTCACTACACGGTAGAAGGTGAAGGCGAACCCGTGATCCTCGTGCACGGGTTCGCCGCAAATGCCGACGCAAATTGGCGCGTGCCCGGCGTCACCGAGAAGCTTGCCAAAGAGTTCAAGGTGATTGCGCTTGACCACCGCGGTCACGGTCTAAGCGACAAACCCCGCGACGCCGCGCAATACGGAGAAGAGATGTGTCGCGACATTGTGCGGCTAATGGATCATCTCAAGATTGAGAAAGCCCACGTAATCGGTTACTCAATGGGTGGTTATATCACTTTGAAATTAATCACCATGTTTCCCGATCGCCTGTTAAGTGCCGCTCCCTGCGCGGCCGGTTGGGAAGAGGCTGGCGGCGTTGGCGACAAGCGCGAAGCGATTGCATCCGCGTTGGAAATAGACGGTGATTTTAGCGCGCTCTTCAAAGCCATATCGCCCCCGGGAAAGCTGCCGCCCCGCCGCGGAATCTTAAGTTTGAACTATATGCTGAGCCTCACAAACGATATTAAGGCACTCGCCGCCGCGATGCGTGGCATGAGCGGGCTTGTCGTAACCGAAGAACAGTTGCGCGCTAACAAAGTCCCTACACTGACGGTCATTGGCTCGGAAGATCCGCTGCGGACAGGCGTGGATCGCATGAATGGCGTGATGGCGAATCAGGAAATCGTTTTCGTGGACGGCGGCGATCATATTACGACGCTGCCGCGCGCAGAGTTCATCAATACACTGCGCGCCTTCATCAAGAAGAACAGCCCGTCCTCGGCACCTGCGTCACAGCAGCCGGAGAAATCGGCTGCGTGATCTGTTCGTGCCAACGAAACCAATGAGCCGATTTGTACCAAGGAGTCACACAGTGAGGCAATCATTACGGTTCTTGGCAATGCGGGCCCTTCCATTCGTTATCGCGTTGGTGTCCGCCGAGGCGGACGGTGTGCGCGTCGCCACATTTCAGGCTGACGTTACGCCACCCATCGGTTCGCCGCTGTGCAGTGGCGCGGTTATGCCCGTGCGTGGCGTGGACGATCCCCTCACGGCTCGAGGAATCGTGATTCTTCCGGAAGGTCAGGATCCCATCGTGTTATGCGCCGTGGACTACACCGGTATAGCGAATGAATCCTACGATCAATGGCGCATGGCGCTCTCGAAAGCCGCGAGAACGAATGTGAATCGCGTCGCGGTCCATTGCCTGCATCAGCACGATGCGCCCGAACTGGATCAAACGGCGGAAAACTTGCTCGCCGCGCACAATATGAGCGGCGTCCTCTTCAATGTCGCGTTTGCCGAAGAAGCGCTCACACGAACTGTTGCAGCGATGACAGAATCACTGCACGACCCAAAGCCGGTCACGCATGTTGGTTTTGGTAAGGCGGAAGTAATCGACGTTGCGTCAAACAGGCGAGTACTTGGCCCGGACGGCAAAGTAAAGTGGATTCGATGGAGCGCGACGAAAGACCCGGAAGCCCGAGCACAGCCTGTAGGCACAATCGATCCGCTCGTGCGCGCGCTAAGTTTTTGGAATGAAGATGCGCCCGTCGCAGTGCTCACGTATTACACGACGCATCCGCAAAGTTATTACGGTGCCGGTCAAGTCACATGGGACTTTCCCGGCATCGCCCGGCAGATCTCGGAGCGAACTGTCCCCGAAGCGGCGTGGATTCATTTCAATGGCGCAAGCGGCAACGTAACCGCCGGAAAATTCAACGATGGTAATCCCGTGAATCGATTGGCGCTGGCGCAGCGCTTGTCCGAAGGCATGAAGCAGGCATGGGAGACCACCACAAAGGCGCCGCTCAGCGCCGGAAACATCGTTTGGCGAACCGAAGATGTCATGTTGCCGCTCCGGGCCGAAATATCCGAAGAACACGAACGCGCAATCCTCGCGGATGCGAACGCCGATCCTGGCCAGCGTCGGCGCGCCTCGAACGAACTCGCCTGGATTGAACGCTGCAAGGCGGGCAACAAGGTGGCGCTATCCATGTTGCGCGTAGGCGAAGTGTCTGTGCTGCACATGCCGGGTGAACTGTTTGTTGAGTATCAATTGGCCGCACAGGCAATGCGTCCTGCTTCTCCGGTTTGCATGGCAGCCTACGGCGAATATGGCATGGGCTATATCGGTCTTACCGAATCGTATCCTCAAGGAGGCTATGAAACAGGATTGTATGTTTCGCGGACGGCTCCCGAGGTGGAACCTGTGCTGATGAACGCGATGCGGAAACTGTTGGAGTAGCCCGCGCCGAAAGTAAAAGCAGCGGAGTTCCTAGACTGCCGCTCGCGGGGGTTGTTGCGGCTGCCTTTGGAACTCCGCTCCATCAGCCCGATTAAATCGCGCGATGCGCGACCAAATCAGCAGAAGAACGTTATCGAGACGTCCGGCCGAAGCGGCCACGGAACGCCGCAAATGCTGCAAGGCCCAAGCCCATCAGCAATGCGGTCGACGGTTCCGGAACCACCGTGCTCCGTTGAAAATCCCACGCCGCAAACGATTTGGCCTCCGGCGCGCGGACTCGTCCCATAATATCCATGTGATCCGTCTGCATTGACGTCACGTCTTTTTGCAATGCGGGCGGCACAGCTTCCTCGTTGTCGGCCCGATCTATAGAGGGGGCTTCCAACAATTTCTGCATCGCCTTGCTGTCTTCTACTGTGTAATCACCGGTTGCGCCTGCCCCTTCGAATGAATTCTCCGAAGTCAACCCCGCAAACAACGGCTGCGTAACAATTACTGCGCGCCCAGCTTCTGCAAATGCGCCTGCTCCTGCGAACAAGGCCATCGCGACGCTAGTGCCGCAGCGAACTGCTACGGAAACCCCATACATCTCAAACTTCTCCTTCAAACGACCACCTGCCTACTCGAAAACGATGCCGACATCGCTGCTGCCTGCACGTACAAGATTCTAGAATTTCGCTGTTATCCCCTGGTGAACAACCTGCGCACCGCAGGTCAGCCACGACCAAATATAAGCAATAACCTTGCCAACCATAATAAATCTTCTACAACCCTAGTATCTCAAATGATTTAGGGGTAAAATTCACCGCAAACCGCAGAATGAGTAATTTGGGAAAACCGACAATTCAGATAGACGTTACTCATGCCTGACAAAGATTTGAATGTCACGCCACACTGCACTTCGCGAACGGACAAGGAAAACAGTAGACAGACCTGTCGTGCAAACTCATGATTCAGTAAATTCGCACCTGGCCACCTGGCTCGCTACTCATACCGCCTGATCGCACGCATGTTGCAAAAATCTTAATCTGTGTTCGTGAGCATACGATGTGGAAGTGGTGCATATGACACAAAATAAGTAGCCCCGGAACTCGTGGAGAGCTCCGGGGCCAAGTGTCGGTTTTCGAAAGTGCGTGACCGCTATCTCGCGGAAGTTCCCGCTCCGATGGTCGTGGCCGATGCAGTCTGTTGATTGCCATTCACCCAGGACA
>CALEZK010000510.1 GCA_937928585.1 uncultured bacterium
TCTCCAGCGCGTGCGTGCACGAAGTCGTCAGTAGTACCTTATGAACCCCCAGAGTGGCCTGAAGCAGCGCATGGCATTTGTGCGTAAACTTGCCATCGCCGGACACAGTTCCGCTTTCGATTGCCTGCGCCATGTATTCATATTCGCGGCCCAGTGGAATCGCTTTGTTGAATGGGACGGGCTTTTCTTCTAATCTCTCGCCGCCAGACAATTCTGCTACTCCATGAATTAGTTCATTAACGCCCAACGCACTTCCTCACCATTGCCACGACCAATGCCCAAGATTCGCCTGAACCAATTTTCCCGATCTCGGTAGGATATGTCAATTATTTAATAGTGTTCATTTGTTGTTTCAGTTTGAAACGCCACCTGTTTCAATTCCGGATGTTTCGGATGAACTTCGGTGAGAGTAAGCATTGCCGCGAATCGGGGGAGATGTGCTAACCATTTGCAGAATAATGCTTTGCACGTCGCAGCGCTTCGGCGATGGTTGCCGGCATGAGCATTGCTCACTTAAGCCCGGACGCGATGCGTCCACATTTCACTCAAGGAGGAAAGCTGACATGAGTAAGGTTATAGGAATCGACTTGGGCACGACAAATTCGTGCGTGGCCGTCATAGAAGGTGGAGAGCCGGTAGTCATCGCGAACGCGGAGGGCAATCGGACCACGCCTTCAGTTGTCGCCTTTACCAAGGACGGTGAACGTTTGGTGGGCGCGCCCGCGAAACGACAGGCCGTCACCAATCCACAGAATACGATTTTTTCCATCAAGCGATTCATGGGACGTCGGCACGGCGAGGTTTCCAGCGAGGAGAAACTCGTTCCGTACAAGGTAACCGGCGCCGTGCAGGGTGACTGTCAGATTGAAGTGCATGGAAAGGGGCATCGTCCGCCGGAGATCTCCGCAATGATTCTTCAGAAGATGAAAGAGACTGCGGAAACCTATCTCGGCGACAAAGTCACGCAGGCGGTGATCACTGTTCCTGCCTACTTTAACGATGCGCAGCGACAGGCCACAAAAGACGCGGGCAAGATCGCGGGTCTGGATGTGCTCCGCATCATCAACGAACCAACGGCCGCAGCCCTCGCGTATGGGCTCGACAAGAAGAAGGACGAGAAAGTCGCCGTGTTCGACCTCGGCGGCGGTACCTTCGATGTGTCGATCCTTTCGATTGGGGACGATAGTTTCGAAGTTATGAGCACCAATGGCGATACGCATCTTGGCGGCGATGACTTCGACCAGCGCATCATCGATTGGCTTGCCGATGAGTTCAAGAAGGAGCAGGGCATCGATCTCCGCAAAGATCCGATGGCACTGCAACGATTGAAAGAAGCCGCGGAGAAGGCAAAATGCGAACTTTCGTCGAGCATGCAGACCGACGTGAACCTGCCGTTCATCACAGCGGACGCTTCGGGTCCGCGTCACCTGAACTACAAGATGACGCGCGCGAAGTTGGAGCAGTTGTGCGCCGAACTCATTGAACGGACGAAAGAACCTTGCCGTAAGGCATTGGCAGATGCGGGGCTCACTGCTTCGAACATTGACGAAGTAATTATGGTTGGTGGTATGACGCGCATGCCGGCGGTTTTGGATGTGGCGAAACAGGTCTTCGGCAAAGAGCCGCATCGGGGCGTGAACCCTGACGAGGTAGTCGCGATTGGCGCGGCTATCCAAGGTGGTGTTCTCGCCGGTGATGTGAAAGACGTTTTGTTGCTTGACGTGACGCCGCTGTCGCTGGGAATCGAGACCTTGGGCGGCATCTGCACCAAGATCATCGATCGCAATACGACGATACCGGTCGCGAAGCGCCAGGTGTTCTCGACCGCGGATGACAATCAAACTGCGGTGACCATCGTCGTCTTGCAGGGTGAGCGCGAATTGGCATCGGATAACCGTTTGCTGGGTCGCTTTAATCTCGAAGGTATTGCTCCTGCGCCACGCGGCCTGCCTCAGATTGAAGTGGCGTTTGACATCGACGCGAACGGTATCGTCCACGTATCGGCAAAGGATCTGGGCACAGGCAAGGAACAGAAAATCCGCATCGAGTCTTCTAGCGGGCTCACCAGCGCGGATATTGACCGCATGGTGAAAGACGCGGAGGCACATGCGCAGGAGGACAAGAAGCGCAAGCAGACGATCGAGATCCGGAACAATGCCGACCAGTTGCTCTATGCAACGGAGAAGTCGTTGAAAGACAACGCCGACAAAATCGATGCGCGTAGTCGCGAAGATATCGAAGCGGCATGCGCGGAACTGCGGGAAGCGTTGAAAGGGGAGGATTCTGTCCGGATCGAGGCGGCATCCCAGAAGCTCACAAGCGCTTCGCATAAGATGGCGGAGGCCATGTACGCCGCGGCCCAGCAGGGTGCACAAACGGCGGAGAATGCAAGTGGCCCAAGCGGGTCCGAGTACGTTCACGCGCCGAGCGGCCGCGCGGCGGACAACACGTTCGATGCCGATTTCAAAGTTGTGGATGGCGACGATAACGGCAAATAGTCGGCACAACGTGTAGTAGAAGAAAAGCGAGCCCGAGTCCCGGCAAGGGACTCGGGCTCGCTGTGTTTGGGTTGTCGTGGTATCGGCTAGGTCGTGGTTACCCCGTGAAAGATCGGGGTATATTCTGGAAAGACCGCTGACAGATTCGTGTTTCCGAGTCTGTTCTGCACAATCTCCGACAAAATGTCCCGATAGTCGATGGTGATTTGGAGATCTTGCCCTTGGAACAGCTCGTCGTCGCCGAGTCCCGGCCAATTCGCGAGTACCCGGCCACCGTCGATGTGATTTCCCATGCAAATGAGGGTGCTTCCATGGCCGTGATCGGTGCCGCCTGTCCCGTTCTCATAAGCAATTCTGCCAAACTCGGACATAACCACGAGCACATACTTCTTACTGGAATCCGCGGCCATGTCGGCATGAAAGGCGCCCAGGGAATCGGCAAGTTCCTGCATCAGATTCGCCATGTACCCCTGTCGAGGTTGTTGCTCTGCGTGGGTGTCCCAACCGCCGAGGTCTGCGGCGATCGCCTCAACGCCGATGCCTGCTTTAATCAACGCGGCGCTGGACTTCAACGAAGTTCCGAAATAGGTATCGGGGTATTGTGCCTCGTTGGATGGCTCGTAGGTCTCAAAGCCGATGGCCTCCAGCATTTCAAACGTCGTGATGGTGTTCGCCGCATTCGCCTGCAACGCAACGGAACCTGCCGCGTATGACGCAGCGAGAACAGCTATCCGCTCGTCCATCGTCTCTTCCCAACCATCCAAGCCGAAATTGCTGAGATCCGGAACAGGAAGCGCCAATGGACTGCCGGCGAGCGAGCGTTGCAGCGCGGAATTGATGCCTATCGCGCGCAGAATCGCATTCGGATTCAAGGGCGCGGTGCTCATAAGGTGGCGGCCTACCCAACCGGTAAACAGGGAAGGGTCGAGCGGCTTGCCGGTTTCCATCACGTTCATCGCTTGAAAGTGCGAGCGCGATTCGTCAAGCGAACCGGTGGCGTGGACAAGAAGCAGGTCGCCGGCATTGTACGCGTCGCGTAGTCCACGCATGGTTCGCGGTATGCCAAAGAACCCATCGAGGTCTATGCACGCAAACTCACTCGTGCTGTCCGGCCGTGGAATATTCAGGTTCGGACGCAAGCTGTAGTAATCATCGTCGCCATGCGGCACGCACAGCGAAAGCCCATCGGCGCCGCCGCGCAGAAAGATCGTGATGATTACATCGCGCGATGTCGACGTGCCTGCGTAGGCGACGCGTGGCAGCCACATGGGTGCGCCAACCGCCGCGGCGGTTGCGGCGCTCACGCCGATAAATTGTCTGCGCGTAAGGTGACGGTATTCCGTGCAGCCGGTCTGTTTGCAACGGTGCATTGTGTGTTCTCCTCCCTAGTACCACTGGAAACTGGAGCAAGAAATTGCGAGACCCAGCGCTTCCTTGCGTCGCCATTCGGAGAAATGCTTCTCGTTCACGTAGGCGTAGATCAGGTCGCGATCCGTCTTGCTCATTTTCCCACCGAAGAAGGCCTTGTTCAGGCGGTTCATGAACTGGAGCGGGTCCATCTCTCCCTCGAAGCGAGAGAGGATGAACTTGGGACTGTAATTGTGGGTATAGGCAACAGAGCCGTAGCGCCAGCGAGGCAACAACAAACCTGACCAGAAGGCAAGGGCGTCGGGATAACCGTTCGGCGGTGCCCATTGAAAGGGTTCATGGCCCATGAGCGACAGCGAATAGCGAATCCCCCAGAATTCCTCGACATAAGAAGGCACGACGCGCATCGACGAAATGACATAGTGGAATGGTCGTTTGAGTTTGAGCGGGGCCTGGCTTAACCACTCCTGGCTCAGCGCGGTCTTGATCATCTTCTTGATGTCGCCGCCGCTACCGAGGTACGAGCTTGCCATACTTTCAACCAACTGCTGTGGCGGGTTGTAGCCCCAAAGCCAGTTCGCCATCTTCCGGCTGATAAACTGCGCGCAAATTGGCGCGATGTTTGGATTCAGGCTCAGGATGTCGAGGACGATTTGCCCGTCCTGCGCGCCGCCTTTTTTGGGAATCTCAACGCCCAACACTTTCTTTTTGCCCTTGTCGTGGGCCCATCCATAAAACTTGTACTTGCCCCAGTTTGGGCTATCCCAGTCGTATTCGAGCGACCAGCCTGTAAAGCAGCGCGCAACTTCTTCGACGTCTTTTTGGGTGAAATTGCCGACGCCCAATGCATGCAGTTCCATAAGCTCGCGCGCATAGTTCTGGTTCGGCGCAAGTTTCGAGCTGGGATCGTTGTCCAGATAAACGAGCATGGCCGGACTGTGCGCGCTGGCAGAAAGCAGTTCAGGAAATTTCCCCATCGCATGTTTGCGAACTACCTCGCGGTCATCTACCGGTTTGAGGTAGTACATGTAATCTTTTTCAAGATAGATGTTGAAGTGGTCCGTCCAAAACTCGACCATGCGTTGATACAACTGCCGCTTGCTGTACGCGGCGCGCAGGATCGTGGCGTTAATCAGTTCTTGAAAAATTTCCCAATTGCCCGCTTCGCCGGCGAGTGCAAACTGTCTTGCCGAATAATTGAGGCTCTGAAATCCAGCCAATCGGTCGTCCAGTTCGCTGTCGTCGATCTGGTTGTAGTCGAGTTGGTAGTCGAGATATTCGTCGTACCCCATTTGCTTGGCGAGCTTCAGATCATCTTCGGACGCGCCATAATTACAGCGTTCAACCAGACGGCGCAGCGCGGGATCGCCCCCTTTTTCGTCACTCTCGCCGAAGAGTGTGTTTTCCTCGGGCGCTTCAATTTCCTCTAACGGCGGGCATCCGGCTGCACCCAGAACGGTTGAGGCGATACCTCCGCCGAATAGGAGATCCCGGCGTGAAAAACCGGCTGTAACCGTAGCGTGTGATTCATCGGCGACGTCGCCGTCGTCGGAAAGAAAGGGGTGGAGGTATTCGCTGATTTTTCGCTGAATCGCGGCCTGAATTCTCATGCTTGCGCTCCCGGTTCCAGTAACAAATCGGACAAAGGTCGCTGAAGCGAAAAGCACGACAGACCCGGCGTGCGAGACACGGACAAGAGTTCCTTGGAGCGCGGGCTGCGATGCGGAGCATCACCCCTGCGAACTGCCATCCCCAGCAGTACTTGGAACGAAGTAAGAGCTCGTTCGGAATCCCCTACCGGGGGAGAGTCTAGCACTTATTCCAGTTTTTTGCAGCAAAAAAAATCGGACTAGCGAAGTAGAAAGAATTAGCGGACGTGATTTTATTGATTTAATACGCCAATATTTCTCTTTTCAGGTAAATAATGGACTAAAATGCAATGGCGGCACAAGACTCGGTGCCGCCATTGCAACCAATTGGTAAATAGAGGGTTAGAATGATTTATCGCATTGCCGAATCACGCTTCGCGCGAGGGCCCTAATGGACCGGCACGAAATCGATGACGCACACCTTGTCCAAGTGAGGACCCGCAATCTTCACGAATTCATCGTGAACTGGGTGCGTCAAATAGGTATCCCGCCCGGCCGCGTCTTCGAAGGTGACAATGAATGCATGCGTGTAGCCTTGGTCGAGGTTTTCCGTGCTGACGTTGTGACCGGCCTCTATTGCCCGGACCGTTTCAATTCCGTTCTTCAGGTCGAGAAAGGCACGCTGAACTTTGGCGATATCCGCCTCGCTCGTCCCGTCTTTGAATTTGAAGAAAACAACGTGACGGAAGATCTTGGCGGACGCTGCAACTTCCTCTTCTTCCACGTGTACATTTCCTTTCACCGAAATACATCCCGAGGCAAGCAGAACGCCGAGTACGGCACAGCAAACGAAGCGTTTCATAGTCGTAATCCCTTCCCAAGTTTCACCCGCTACAGCGTACACCGTGCGCAGCCCCCAATAAAACAATCCCGCAATTAAACGGTGACCGGCGCAGAAGCTGGCGCAGCCAGGTCCTCTGGGGGTACGTCGCGCTTTCGTGCAGGTTCCACTTCCTCCGGCGTGGGCCATTGCCGGTACACGACACGATGGACAAGCCGTCGGGCGTCGTTCGTAATCGCTATGAGACATGGCGTCAGCAGCAGCGTCACGAAAGTGGCAAATGCCGAGCCAGCCGCTATCGATACGCCCATCGGAATAACCACCTGCGCTTGGAGATCGCGCTCCCACACGAGAGGGCCAAGCCCGATGAATGTGGTAGTAGATGTAAGAAAGATAGCCCGAAACCGGCGGACGCCCGCAAGCGAAAGCGCGTCATAAAACCGCGTGCCTTTGGAAATCAAATCGTTGACGCATTCGAACAACACTATGGAGTCGTTTACGACAATGCCCGCGAGGGCAATAATGCCAAACAGGCTCAGGAACGTAAGGGGAATGCCCATGGCGAAATGGCCGAACACCGCGCCGACCATGGCAAATGGAATGATGACCATTATAATTGCCGGTTGAAGATACGAGCGGAACGTCGTGGCAAGGATGATAAAGATTCCCAGCGCGGCAATTGCGAACCCGCGCTGTATGCCCGCCATCGTTTCGCGGTTGCTCTCTTCCACGCCTTCCACGGTCCACGAGATATTACCGTACTGCGCGCAGAGTCCATCGAGATAGTTTGCGCCGAGGTCGGAGATAATCTCGCTGGGATTCGCGCGATTAAAATCGACGGCAGCGGTGACCGCAACGCGCCGAAGTCCGTTGCTGCCGTTGATGCTGGACACCCCCGGCGCCATGGTCACTTCCGCGACTGACATGATCGGCACATCGAATCCTTGCGGGGTGCGCACGCGGACTTTGTCGAGTTCGGCCAAGGTATTGCGTTCGTTTTCCGGATAGCGAATGCGCACGCGGACATCGTCCCGTCCGCGTTGGAATCGTTGGGCTTCTTCACCATAATAACCCGAGTAGAGGTGACGCGCGACCTGATCGAGTGTGAGACCGAGCGCGTGCGCTTCAGGCTTAAGCCGGATTTGCATCTCAGTCCTGCCCGAGCGCAAGTCGTCCGCAATTTGATATACGCCCTCATACGTGGCGAGTTTTGTTTTCAGCTCGTTACCGGCCGATCGCAATGCGTCCAAGTCTTCACCCTGCAACCAAATCTCGATCGGCGGTCCATCCATCCCGATCTGCTCTTCCTGAAACTCCTGCAGTACCGCGCCGGGAATTGTGCCTACTTCCTTTTGCCAGGCTGCAGAGAGGTCTTGAGCATGAACATTACGCTTGCCCGCCGACAGCATCTCCACACTTACGAAGCCATTATTGGGTTGAAACGAATTGACGCGCGTGAAGATGTTGCGAATCAGCGGTTCACCGGTGCCAGTTTTTGTGTTGGCGGCCACGCGCTCAATGGCGTCGCGCGTCTGTTCGACGGCATCGCGCGTGGTCTCGGCTGGTGTGCCTGGTGGAAACTCCAGAAACGCGCGAAGGTGATCGCCGTCCGCGGGCGGCCAGAATATAACCCGCACGCGCCCACCGGCGACTAGGCCGACCGCAATGAGCATGATCCCCACGCCGATGCACAGCGTAACGTATCGGTGCCGAATCGCGAGTTTGGCACAGGGATGGTAGCAGCGCTCGGCGAACCACTGCAGGCCGTTTGCGAATGAAGCGTGGAACGCCGCAAAGCGCATCTGCCAACGCGGGCGCACCTTCGCCGGCGCATTGGGATCCGGCAGGTGGTTGAGATGTGTCGGCAATAAGAAGAGCGTTTCAAATGTCGAGACGACCATGGTCGCTATGACGACGATAGGCATGACCGCGATGATTTGTCCCATGATTCCGGGTACGAATGCCAGCGGAATGAAAGCGGTAATCATCGTCAAGATCGCGGCGAGCACCGGCGCACCGACTTCGCTAACACCCGCGGCAGCCGCTTCCAATGGGCCCAGCCCGCTCTGACGGTGCATGTAGATCGCCTCGCCGACGACAATCGCGTCATCAACAACGATGCCCAGCACCACGATAAAACCGACCAGCGAAATTTGATTGATGGAGAGTCCCGCGAGGTACAAAACGATCAGAGCCCCACAGAACGAAACCGGAATTCCCATTGCAATCCAAAAACTCAGGCGCGTATTCAGGAACAGCCACAACGTGAGCACAACCAGAACCATGCCGGACACCGCGTCCTCGGTCAGCAGGCTGATCTGCCCGGTGATGAACTCGCTTTCGTCGAAACACGGTGTGATGTTCAGGCCTTCAGGCAGGTCTTTTGCCTTTGCGATCGCATACTCGCGCGCGCCTTCGGCCTGTGCCAAAATATCCTCGCCCTTGCCCTTTATAACACCAACCAGCACGCAGGGACTGTTGTTGAACGTTGCGTACGATTGATTTTCGGTAAACGTGTCCCGAATATCCGCGACGCGATCCAAGGTGATCACGTCACCATTTGGCGAGGATTTGATTACGACGGAAGCAAAGTCGCGACCATTGTATTTTCTTCCGATGGTGCGAATCCTGATTTCTTCTTCGTTCGTGCGAATCGTTCCCGCGGGAAGGTTCAAGCTGCCTTCAAAAACCGCCTTGGTAACGTCGTCCAAAGTGAGGCCATATTCCCAAAGTCGCTCTTTTGAAACTTCAATGCTGATTTCGTAGTTGCGCGCCCCAAAAACTTCCACCCGCGAGATATGCGGGAGACGCTGGAGATCGTCGCGTACCGCCTCGGCCCATTCTTTAAGCTGCCTCTCCGGCAACTCGCCCCAAAGCGCAAGATATATCGTTTCATCGTCGTCGCGCTCTTCGTATACGATGGGTTGCTCGGCGCGGGCGGGGAATGTCGATATGGAATCGACCGCATTGCTAACCGAGTCTTTCAATTTGCCGACGTCGTAGCCGTCTACCGCCCAGACTGCGACAGTGGCAAGCCCTTCCCAGGCGGTCGTATTGTAGTCCTTGACGCCTTCCATGCCGTCAATCGCGGCTTCGATGCGCTTACAAATACCCTCTTCGACTTCTTCGGGATCCGCGCCGGGGAACGGCACTTCGATTATTACAACGCCTATCTCAAACTCTGGCATGCTCTCGCGAATCATGGAAGCGCCGGCAAGAACACCGGCGATCAGAATCAGGATCATTACAACGTTCGCGAATACGTTGTTCGCGACGACCGCTCGAATGAAGTCTCTCATAAAGTGGAATTCTCGTCGGCGGACACCACTTCCAGCAGTGAATTCTCAAGGGGGTTAATCAATCTTGTCGTGATTACCAATTGGCCCGGCTTGAGGCCCTCGGAAACGTAGGCGGTATTCTCATCCCGTCGCGCCACGCGCACGGATACCGTCTTCAGTCGATTGTCTTCGGCAACACAAACTGTTCCGTCGAAACTGTTAATGGCGTGCTGCGGTATCTCGTAAACGTTTTCGATTGCGCGCCCTGGAATTTCGACCTTGCAGAACATACCTTCAACAAGGGGTAATTTCTCGTCACCGGATAGCGCCGCGGGCCCCATGACCCGCACGGCTACAGTCAGCGTGCGCGAACTCTGATCGAACGACTCGACGCGATCGAGCGTGCCTGTCCAGCAATGGCCTTCCGGGTCGTCGCTCCAGCGAATCATGCAACTTACTTTTTCGACGTCCGAAAACCACGCGGCATCGGGAAGAGAACGATTCTCTCCAAATCGCAGCCACTGCCGCGCGTCCATGCTGTTTAACGGAACGCTCAATTCAAGAATTGAATCATCCGATACCGTCACGACTGGCTCTCCAGGCGCGATGACCTGATCCTTCTTTAGCGTGACGTTTGTGACCCGCGCATTGAACGGTGCATCGACCCGCGTTTTCTGAAGGTCAAGTTCCGCCAGCGCCAATTGCGCCCGGGCTGATTCCAGCATGCCGGTCGCCTCGCGAATGCGTAAAGGGAAAAGCGCCAGATCATTCGACACCTGATCCGTCTGATCCTTCGCATTCACATATGTCCGTTCGGCCTCATCGACGTTCGTTTGGGTGCCGACATTGTCGCTGGAAAGCAACTCTTTCAAACGTTCAAACTGCGCCTTCGCGAGATCCCGTGAACGTTCCATCGCTTCCATGCGGGTTTCCTCGTTCTTCTGTTCGGCATTCAGCCGCGCAAGGGACCCTTCAAGTTGTGCTACACGCGCCTTGGCATCTTCGACTTTGGCTCGATAGGGTTCCGGGTCGATGACGAACATCGCCTCACCCTTAGGCACGATGCCACCCACAAGCAGGTTGGGGTGTATCTCAGATACACGCCCCGAGACTTCCGGGCCAATCTTGACGACATTCATCGCCTTGACCTGACCGAAACCCGAGATGGTCGTAGGGACATTGCGGGGCTGCACCGCAATTACGTTGACACGGATGGCTTTCTTACGATCTTCCGGTGAAGCTTCCGCGGGCGGCTTTCGCATGGCAATGAGCCCGCTCATGATGCCACCCCCGACAAGCAGCGCAGCAACCCCCACAAACACTGGTACGCCAAACTTCAGACGTTTCATAATTCCTCGTCGCACGTGTCGCCCCAACTGTTACTTCCCGAGTTCTGCCATGGCAAGGTCTGTGCCAGAATCGGTAAAAAGTCCTAAGACTTTAGATCCAAGCAGTTTACGCCCTACTCAGCGTGAAAATAAACCGGTAGCGATTAGCCATTCCCACCGCTCTCTGGCAAGTATGATGAATTTGTGGTCGCAATCGTTTATCCAGTCTCCACTTGCGTGGATGGGGCACTGTTGGTAGATTATCCTGAGAGGTACTTTGGAGTATGCGCAGTACGATGAGATTTCAACGCCAACTAAGGCGAATCGCCTATACCGTCGCGGTGCTCATGCTCGCGCAGATCGCCCTTGCAGATGATACGGCTGCAGAGGTTCAGCGCTTGCTGGATGCCCTTGAGCAACTGAAGGATACGCCGGGAGCGATTGATTCCGTCAAGAGCGCGCTACAAAACTCCGCGACCCCGGTGCCCGATCCCCAGAATACACCGGAGGCGATTGAGTTTTTTGAAACCAAAATTCGTCCTGTTCTGGCCGAACATTGCTTCGAATGCCACGGACCCGACCGGCAAAAAGCCGACCTTCGATTGGATTCACGCGAGGCCGCATTAAAAGGGGGCGATACGGGTCCCGCCATTGTCGCTGGCGACAGTTCGGCCAGTCTGATGCTGAAAGTCCTGGCCCACGACGGCGAAGTGAAAATGCCGCCGAAAGCGAAGCTGCCCGACGAGGCAATCGAGGCGATTCGGCATTGGATCTCGATCGGCGCGCCCTGGCCTGCAAGCGCTACGCCCATTGCTACGACGATGGAAGAGCGGGTGGCCGAGTCAAAGCGCAGCCATTGGGCGTTTCAACCAGTATCGGAACCGGCAATTCCAGCCGTGAGCAAGCCCGAGTGGGTATTGACCCCGGTCGACGCGTTCGTGTTGGCGCAGCTCGATGCCAATGGCGTTGTTCCTTCCGAACTGGCTGACCGATATACCTTCATACGGCGTGTGACGTTTGACCTTACCGGGCTGCCGCCAACGACGGAGGAAGTAAACGAATTCCTGGCCGACGAATCACCGTCCGCGTATGAAACGCTGATTGATCGCCTGCTAGCCTCCCCGAGATACGGCGAGCGGTGGGGGAGATACTGGCTGGACGTTGCACGGTACGCGGATACGCGCGGGTATGTTTTTCAAAGCGAGCGGAACATTCCTTACTCGCACACTTATCGCGACTACGTGATTCGCTCCTTTAACGAAGACCTGCCTTTCAATACTTTCGTAAAACAACAACTCGTCGCAGACCAGCTTGATCTGGGCGATGATAAACGCCCGCTGGCTGCGATGGGTTTTCTCACACTCAATCGCCACTTTCTCGGCAATATTCACGACATTACCGATGATCGCATTGACGTCGTCACGCGCGGCGTGATGGGACTGACCGTTACATGCGCGCGATGCCACGATCACAAGTTTGATCCCATTTCCGCGGAAGATTACTACGCATTGTATGGCGTGTTCCGAAGCTCGGTTGAGCCGGGTGAATTGCCGTTGATCCGCGATCCCGATCCCGAAGATCCGAAGTACCAGGATTACCTTGCCAAGTTGAAGGCAGCCGAAGATGAGTTGCACCTTTTCACAAAAGACCTTCATGTTAAATTGCTAACGCATGCGCGCGATGAAATCGAAGCCTATCTGCTCGCCGCGTTCGATACCAAAGACATAACCGACGAAGAGCAGTTCAAAACTGTTTCGCGTGACCGCGAATTGCGCTGGCAACTCGTTGGTCGATGGCGTGACTATCTGAAGAATAAAAGCGAGGCGCACGACCCGGTCTTTGCGCCGTGGTTGGCATTTGCAGCTTTGCCGGCGGACGCCTTCGCCGAGCAAGCCGCGACACTCGCCGCACAAACCGAGGCGAACCAAGACGCGGAACGCCCCGTCAATAAACGAATCGCTGCCGCATTCAAAGGGGACCCACCCAAGAACATGGCGGAAGTCGCGCAGCGCTATGCCAAAGTCCTCAAAGAAGTGAACGCGGAATGGCTCAATCTGTTGGCTTCCGAGGCACAGCGCGGTCAGACGACGCCTTCCACTGCATTGCGCGATGCAGACGCAGAGCAGGTGCGACTCGCCCTATACGGTAGCGATGCGGCCGCCAACGTGCCGGAAGGCGAACTCCTGCCAATGTACGACGTGCCGACACAAAACCAGGTGCGTGAGCGGCAGAATGCAATCTTGAGTGTCAAATCTTCGCATCCCGGACGGCCCGACCGCGCGATGGCGTTGGTGGACGATGCGACGCCATTCGAACCTTACGTTTTCAAACGCGGTAATCCAGGAAACAAGGG
>CALEZK010000511.1 GCA_937928585.1 uncultured bacterium
TATCTGTTCCAGCGTCTGCGTAAGGAGGCGCATCGGTACCACCTTGCTGCGCGGGTGATGGTGCCCTCTGGGATAAAAAGTCAGCATGACCCATCCGTCGGGCGAGTGTTTGCGGATTTCCGCGCAGACGTAAGCGATGGCACGGTCTGGATCGGAGAAGTGTTGACGCATGGCACGGTTCCCCCAGGGCGTCCTGACGGAAATTAGCGCCGGTGGACGCCGAAGTTTCCAAACCACACTCAACCATAGTATACCACAGGAAACTCGCCTTGGCTTCTCCCCCGCTACTCCGTCTCAACGATAAATCCGTGGTAGAGGCCCATGTAGTACGCAAGCAAATACGCGGCCGGATCGGTTAGTGGCCTACCGCTTCCGCCGTAGGCGAGTTCCCAGACATCCTGGCTCCAGTGTTCCAAGTTGCGTTCGTCGATCGGGAGCACATAACCGGAAGGCAAATGACCCCGACCCTGGGATCCGTTCTGTTCGCGCGCGTGAATCGCTAGTGGAACAATGTCTTTACGGTGGCTGTTCTTGATGCTCCATTCAATGCGATCGACGGGGTATCGCCGCAATGCATCCAGCGAATCTTCTAGCCAAGGACCGGTCGGCGTAAGGTCTGTTGTTCCGAACGGATTCACATGCTCCAACCCCCAGCCTTGCGAGGCATACATGAAATTAAAGAGCGGATTCATCTCGGGTTCTTCGATGCGCCAGTAGTTATAGAACGCAAAGGCATAGTTCTGTTTGCGCTGAGGGTCGTTCTCATATTTCATCAGATTGTAAAAACACATGAAGCCCATCTCGTCGTCGGACTGGTTCCCGCACCCCGGGCACATCTGCCACTTCGGGACCATTGCATTCGCCGCATATTGATGTTCGGTGACCAGATAGTTGTAGGCGTCTGCATATTTCTTATCGCCGCCGCTGATGTGCTCGGCGGTCTTTAGGTAAGAAAGAATGCTGACGGAATTCAAGCCGCGGCCCGCCCACCACGCGGCGACGTCGTCCCAGGTCTTCGGGTTATAGCGCGCCCAGCGCGTGGGCTTTCCGTCGTAGTCGACCAAATCGAAATCATGTTCGATCAGATGATCCGTCAGCGCCAGGACATGCTCGCGCACGCGTGCGCGCTCTTCTTCCGTGTCGGCAACGAGGTCGTAGTAGGCGGCATAAAAGAAATAATGACCGTCCAGCTCGTCGGAACTGGTATCCGATTTCCAATACCATTTTCCGTCCGCGCTCTTGGGCCACCACGGCACGTGGGTCTTCCAAAGCTTGTCTTCCTCGCGTTGCTTCTTCGCATCGTCGCGCCGGGCATTCGGGTCCGGGCCGTCCGTCGGCAAAATGCTGCGTGCCACAAATCCCTTCGGTGGAGAAAGCTCGCCGCCTTGCGTCACCGTGCCGAGAAAATGCATCGCATCGAAGGCTTTCTTCGCGCGCGCCTTCGCGAGCGGATCTTTTGTCGCCGCATACGCAAAACATTCGCCTGCGCCATACATGCT
>CALEZK010000512.1 GCA_937928585.1 uncultured bacterium
GTTGCGTACTGCGCATTCCACAAATTTCGATACGGGACACAAGACTCCAACCGAAATAGGTTGGACTTGGAGACGTGAACTCTGCAAGGGCATTGAAGTTTGACCATCGTCCCAGTCTAACTCTGCTAGTTGGTATGATCAGCGCGACTATAACTCTTCAACCGGATGGTGACGTGCCACGGGCGGCGAGACTTCCAGGTGCGGATCAAGGAAGGTGGGCCGATAGTGAAGAAAATACTTTGGAAACCGACTGAATAATAAGCGCCCAACATCTTCAAGCAAACCGTGACTAATGCTCAAGGTCTAACTTCAGGCGCTGAAGTGCGTAATACCATTCGAACCTGGATTTCACGTTTGAATTCGAGATACTTTCTGCAACTTCTTCTCCTCCGGCCAGGATTAAATCTTTTGCAATGTCCGCTCCCGGCAAGAAAAGACCTGCAATTCGGCCAGTCCATTTAATTACGCGATTGCGTCTTTTCGCTCGAAGGTCAGATTTCGCTGTTTCGCTGTGCAATTGAAGCATCCATTCCTTCGTCACGTTCTTGCCGTCCCGAAGAAGCATCCAAAGTTCTGTGCGCAACGATCGCACCGCGCGATTGTTGTGAATGAATTTTACGATATCTTCTATCCGCTGTGGCAGCAATTCAGGAATGACAATTTGAAACAGGCGGCGAGCTTGATCTGCCATTGCTGAATCAGGCATGGCAGTTTGCTCCAATTCTGTCCATTGGCCGAGATGCAGTCTGTCATAAAACCCTTGCGCATCATCCCAATCGATAAACGGTACTTTGAACTTCTGCCGAAGCAGATCGTTGATTAGAACTTGCGCAATCAGTGGCTTCAATACTTCACGCAAGTCTGAAAGCTCACTGAGTTTTAGGCGATTCCGTTTCGATTCCAATAAATTATGTAAGCGTGCTGATTCGACCGGGTCAACATGGCCATCGCGTCGTTCTAGGTAACTAACGACACCGTAGTGAGCAGTGTCGAATGCTGCCCGATGCGGTAAACCATATAGACGTTGAAATTCCTCTAACTCTGGACGTAATTGGATCCACTGTGAACGGGCAATAGTAATCCATGGCTTCACATCTTCGAGTAATTGAGACGACATACTCTCCACTTTCTCACGATAAGGCGCTGTAATTTCTCCGAAGTCCGCCACTTCCAATAGCCCTTCACTTTGCAAAACTTCCAAACTATGCTGCATTGGCCCTAAAAACCGGCGGCGGCGCTCCTTAACAAAATCAAACGATGTTCTATCGATTATGAATCCTTCCGCAATAAGCAATGATGAGTAGTCGAGATCAAGGCCATCAATCGCATCTATCGCGATGGGTATGGCATTGTGTTCCTGAAGCTGCGGGCAAACACAGGGGTTGTGCAATCCAAAGGCTGTGAGAAATACTTTCACGAGACATGCTACGCCGCAGTAAACAGCGGATTTGCTTGCAAATCCCCCCGCCATTCACTTGCAGGAACAATTCTGTTTATGCCTGATGCAATGTGACCTGGTGGAACATCGCGGGTGATGATTGCTCCAGCACAAATGTATGATTTTGGCCCGATGTTTATACCTCCGGCGATTACCGCTCCAAATCCAATAAAGGATTGGTAAAAAACTTGGGCTGATAGTTCGGGTGTTTCGTGTTCATCCCAAGATTGTGTGGTGTCTGTTTGTCGATGCACCAGTTGGCCGAAAATGCGACAATCGTTTCCGATAACACACCTCTCTGCAATAAAGCCACCGATTACACAGTTGCTACCAATAATGGCTTCGTTGCCGACGATCGCCCTATAGGTTAAAAGGGTGTCACGTCCAACAGTGGCATTTGGCTCAATGATGCATTGGTGGTCAATGACTACGCCGTCCTCTAAGATCACTCCAATGCCAATTACCGCCCCCGCACCAATACTGACACCATGACCGAAAGAACCAGTCCGATATTGAATGTCCACCGGTTCTTTGCCGCCCTGAAAATGCCGAAATGGTTCGTTTATAACCGCTGTCGGATGAATTTGGGTTGTGGTATTCATGACGCTCGTTGTATTTGAGAGCAAATCTCGGCAACGATTCGATTAAAATTGCGCTGCGATGCTTCGCTCTCGCCGGTTTCATCGTCTTGGTCAGTAAAACCATGGTCCATTCGCGGAATGCCAATAAAACGAACATGGGCAAGGGACTTAGTGTATTTCTTTGTAAGCGCAAATGAAACCATCGAATCAGCTTGCCCGTGGATAACAAGCGTCGGTGTGTGTATCTTACGGAGTACTGTGTAAGGTTTCAAGAATTGCATTTCGATGAGGAGTTTAGCGTCAATCTCGAAGGTACTATTCATTTTAAGGGTACCTTCTGTGAAAGCCTTTTGGATGGTGTGCTCATTAAATAATTCTGAAGCCCATTCCGTTGTCGGGTAAAGAAATGTGGATGAATAGTCTAGGACTGGGCAAACAAAATTCAGAGTCCCCACAATTTGCGGCCGCAGCGCGGAAAAGAGAATTGCCGGTGGGGAGCCAAAGCTGCATCCCAACAAGTGAATTCTATTGGCACTCGAGCGCTTAATAAGCCAATCAACGGCAGCCATAACGTCAAGAACTTGGGATGCTACGCTAAACCTTGTTGAGGGTTCAGAACTTTCACCATGACCTCGAAAGTCTATACGCAAGGAGGCAATGTCTCGTTCCGCAAAAGCACGTGCCAAGTTCCCAAAAAAATTTCCCCATTCGTTTTTTTGAGTCGTAATGCCGTGCAGCATTAAGATATGGGCGACAGGATTGATGGCGGGCCTCATTTCAATTGCGGGAATCCGCACGCCGTCAGCGGCTGTTAAAGTTAAAGCAGTTTCGGTATATTGCGAAGCCATAAGTAGTCGTTAAGTTCACTTTTTACTGCCTGCATAAATTGCACAAAATCATGCGGAACGAAAAGTGCCAAAGCTTTTGTCGCTAAGTGAATAGTTTGACGAAGCTTTACATCGGTACACGCGGCGTAAAGATCAACAAGCCACTGACGTCGTTCCAGGCAAATATGCGCCCAGTAATCTGCCGATAGCGATTCGGCTGAATGGATGACATCATGAAGAGGAAGTAAACCAGTAATTACGGCTTCGCCAAACTCTTCGAATCTGACGCGGTTGTCGTCTAGCCAAGGTGAGTGTGCTTCTTGCTTCACTTCTCCTATCACAGAGCCTGATCGGCGAGTTAAATTGTGCAACACAAAAATCCAATCCTCATTGTAAATGTACGGAAAAAACCCTTCTACGGAATCCACAAGCATAAAAAGACAATTCCCTCCGGGTAGTGTTTCCGAAGGCGAGCTTGTAACCATCCGGTGAATGTGATCAATCGTCGAAACGTCAGGAAAGTCGAAGACGTAAAAGCCAGATATCGGGGAATCTTGAGACAACGCTGCCGTCGCTGCCTTTACTTGATTAGTTGTGATAGTAATGTCATCATCCAATAAGCAGATGCGTCGCAACCCACTTAAACGCGCGAGATGGAGCGCCAAATTGCGCTTGGTGGGAAGATCGTAATGCGCGCCAGCAATTCGCGATGGATTGTGAGACGAGCTTCGACAAAGAAAGTTTCTGTGGATTTCCGTGATAGCTTCACTCGAAAGAACACGCACGTTGCGCGGAAATGTTCTCTTGGATTGGAAAGAGTCTAATGCTAGGCCCGTGGGCAAAACATAAATTGCTTCGGCAAGCGAAGCGAGAAGTTCTACCTGTCGCAAAAACGTGCTTGCTGCGCGGCAAGTGGGAACGAAAATGGCATCGAGTCTAAAACTCTCTCCGCATCGGCTAAAATCCTCATTCTTATCTATTAGGGGCTGTCTTGTGATTGGCTTGCACTTCATGAATATGGGTTGTGCTTGTAGTGGCTCAACCAACGCATCAGTATGGAAATACTTGCGTTGTGGTTCGACGCTTAAATACTAGCACGCAAATGAGGGTTTTGACAACGTTTCGCTTTCGCCCACCCGTGCGTATTCCCCGGAGAGGCCTTTTTTAGGCTGGCAGGAGTAACAGTCAATTGAAAGCAGAATTCCTCATCAGGATGTATATTTGCTGGCGCAGGGATATCTACTTTCGAAATCAGCGCACCTTTCATCCGAAGCTAATGTGTTGTGGATTGTCCTAGTGGTAATGCGTGTTGGGCCATGAAGGTGCTCATGGAATTATCGGAAGCCTTCGATTCATGGCGTTGATTTGATCGCTTGAACGTGTCAAGAAGTTGGTAGGAACAAGTGAATCTCCATATCTCCAGATGTGGTGTGTGTGGCGCTGACAGGCGTTCCAGCCTTAAGCCCAGCACTTTCAAGCCAACAATCCTTGAGGCGGTGCATGGGCTTGAGCTTTGTGAGAGGTTTCAGTTCCATGCTTAGATTTGAAGCCGAGAGGTCGCTTGCCTTGCCTTGCGTGCCGACGAACTGCTGCTTTCCATCCCGCACGAACAAAGTAGTAGCTGGCGTGGAACGGAACCCCATGCCTTTGGCAATCAGGCGCTGTGGCATGCAGCAAATCGACACAGTAGCATGTATAACCCGCGTCAATGCATGGCGCGACCATGTGCCCGGTGTAATCGAAGAGGCTGATGGTGATCTCGCACTCAGACCTCATGCTGGCCGGCGTTATCGTTGCTCAATTGGCTTCGTTGTGGATGGTTCATGGATTGGTTTTTGAAAGGTTTGCAACGGATTGTTAATGGATGAAAAAGGGAACCCGACCAGACATGGTTGGGTTCCGTGAATCTCAACTGTAGAAGTAACCCAGCTCCCGCAATGAACGGTGCGCGGGTTGTCCAAGGATGATGTGATCGATCACGTCGATCTTCATGAGTTGCCCGGCGTGAATCAGGTCGCGCGTGACCTTGATATCCGCTTCCGAGGGCGAGGCATCGCCGGACGGGTGGTTGTGCATGAGCACGATGGCGGAGGCGGCAACCGCGACGGCGGTCCGGAACACCTCGCGCGGATGCACGAGGATGGTGTCCAACCTGTCTCTTATACACATCTCCGAGCCCACGAGACAGGCAGAAATCTCGT
>CALEZK010000513.1 GCA_937928585.1 uncultured bacterium
GGTTTAATGACGTCGTTTATCACATGCCGTGACTGAGCGCCCTCATGGAGGCGCGCTTCGACTCGGACGCGCCCATCAATCGCGTAGGCCCACTCGATTCGGCAGTCGGTGTCGCCAGCATTAACTTCGGCAATGCGATGTTCCTTTGCGCCGTCCGAATTGGAGACTGAAAACACTAGAAAGCCTTTTTCGACCGCTGGTTCTCCGAGCGCGATTTCCCATTCGTTCGCGCCCCAATACGCGGGTTGCGTTGCGGGGATTCTGCGTGCGGCATTTGGCACAGATCTATTACCCGGCGCGCCGAGCGCGACATTTCCATTCGCTGTCATCGACGACTGACCGCGAACAGACGGCCACGCGACACGGCCCGTTTTATTCCACGTAAAACAGTGCGCTTCATTCGGGCGTTCGCCAAGTACAATCAATTCGAGGGCGCCATCCGAATCGAGATCGCCAACCACGGGCGCGTTGTTGGCGCTACCACCAGCTTTAATGGTGCTTTCAATGGCACCGTCGGCGCTGAGCACGAACACACTTGCGCCAGTGGTCGCGCTGGCATCGCGTATGCTCGCGATGATTTCCAACCCGCCATCACCGTCCACATCGGCCACTGCAGGCGCCCAGTACTGTCCCCTACCGGCGAGCTCCGTTCTCCAGCGACGGGTACCGTCGGCGTTCTCGCAATAGATGAAATTTCCTTTGTCTGCATGCACTATCTCGAGTGCGCCGTCCCCGTCCAAATCCACGATGGCATTTGAGACGTAGCCTTGCTGAATGTCGTTGGTACGCCACAAAAAAGTTCCGGTAGCCGCGTCAAGCGCCATCAGGCAGGTCGCGTTGCCGACATTGCTTCGCGTGATGTAGACCTCCGGCTTGCCGTCGTTGTTGGCGTCGGCAATATTCGGGCCAGAGCGGCCGTAGGGTGCCAGTTCGTCGTATCGCCACTCGACGTGACCCGTTGCGGCGAGACAGTAGATATGGCCATTGTCCGTGCCGAAGACGATCTCGGGCTCTCCATCCAAATCCACATCGGCGACAGCGATTCCGCCGACGCGCCCGCGATCGCCGTGGAATCGCCACAAGAGATCGCCTTGCGCATCCAGGCAATTGAGCCATCCGTCATCAAATCCCACAAGAAGTTCCGTGCCTTCATTGACCAGGAGATCGGCGGCCACCAAATGTTTGTATCCACCTGAGGGCGTATTGAAGGAACGCTGCCAGACGATCCGGCCGTTTTCGTCCAGGCAGACGACCGTTCCATTTGCCAATGCCAAGGTGAGTTCCGGCCGCGCATCGCCATTGAGGTCCGCTACTGTTATGGGTGATCCGACAAACGTGTCGAAGCTCGTTTTCCAGACGGTGTTGCCGCGCCCATCGACAAGCATCGCGCTTTGGTGCGCGGCAATCGCGACTGCGGTTGGCGATTGCTCGTTAGGAAAAAGCGTTGCCGAATGACCAGGGCCATCCAGCGGCAAGGTCCACTTAGTCTGTTGCGCGCCAGCCGCGACCGCGCATAGGAATAGCATCAGTGCCCGGATCACAAGAAACCTCCCCAAGATAGAGCGACAGTTGGTTTGCGAATTATCGCGTGAGCCAATTCAGTTTGAAATGCGCGAAATAGATGGCATCGTAGGCTTCGACTTCTCCGCGCTCGTAGAGGCATGCAATGGTTCCGTCGGATAGTTCCACGAGATCGGAATAGGCGGACGGTCCTTTGTACAAGACCTTGCCTTTGGACCAGGTTTTGCAGTCGTCCTTACTAATGCGCACGGTCATACGTTCCCGTTTTTTACTGGCGGGATTGCTGAACAGGTGCAGCGGCCCACCGCCCTCGAGATCGACGCGCAAGGTGCTCGCCTGACAAACCGGCTCAATCAACGCGTTGTCGGGAGCCGGTTCACTCCAGGTAGCGCCCTCGTCTTCACTAATGGAAACATGGCGCCGGTTGAGCTTGTGATAACTCCGCATGTTGAGCGCGAGCCTATTTCCAGAGAGCGAAACCGCGGAGGATTCGTTGCAGAATCCGCCGGCACGCCCCAGGGCCTTCCACGTTACACCGGCGTCATCGCTGGCGATTACGTGCGAATACCATGTTGAAACATCGGGGCCGAGGGAGTGATTGGCGGGCACGATCATCCGACCACTCTGCAGTTGAATGCCGTGACCCGGACCGGTCGCGTACCAGCGCCATTCGGGGCTGCTTACGGAGTTGGTAATTTCGACATCGTCGCTCCAGGTCTTGCCATCATCGATGGAACGCATGACCCAGACCGTGCATGGCGGTGCTTTGCCACTGAGAATTTCGGACTCGGAGTCTTCGCCTGGATGTTTCGTGAAGACGAACACGATATCGCCACTGGCTTTGTCTACGATTGGCACAGGGTTGTTGCAGGAGTTTGTTCCGTCGTCGCGGACGACCTGAAGGTCAGACCACGTCACGCCCTTGTCCGTGCTGCGCTTTAGGACGAGGTCGATGTCGCCGTAGTCTTTCACACTGCCTTTGCGGCCCTCGCAAAAGGCGAGCAGCGTGCCGGAGTGGGTCGAAACAATTGCCGGAATTCGATAGGAATGATAGCCCTCAGTGCCGGCAACGAACAGCGGCGCCTGCACCGGACCTTCATTTAGATCCGCGATGACTGTTGCAGCCCACGCGCAATACAGGGCAACTCCGATTATTGATCTGCAAACTGGCAATGAGCGTGATGTGGTTCTCATGCGTTCAGCTTAACACGCCTTTTGGGCTACGCACTATTTTTGTGGGCTTGCCGATACGCGTACGCGGCCGCCAGCGCGCCCGCCCCGGCCAGCGCCATCATGATTCCCATCAGCGTGATGACAACACGGAATTCCGCGAAGGAGGCCTGCCCTTCGCGAATGCTTTCGAGCGAAACGAAAAAGGCCATATAGAAGACGCCAAACGCGAGCGTCCACGCCGTTGTAAGCGCGTGCGCTCGACGCGGGTCGCGCGACAGGCTGAATCCGGCTATCAGCGCGAAGACGATCACGTAATCGATAACCCAAAGGGGCCACCATTGCCAGTTGCCCCAATTGATTACTGCTTCCCCGATCGCCAGACCGATCGCAAATATGAGCGCTGCATAACGGCTGAATGCCAGTGCCATGGCTGTTCTCCCCGGAATTGTGCGGCATTATACCTTGTGGGCGCGGTCCTCCGATTCGAAGCGCGTCATGCGATAGGGTAAAGTGATGGCGACTCGCGAAACCTTTGGGTGAACCATGACGAAACGCCAACCGTTGCCGCCTATAGATGACCACAGCCCGATTCCCATTCTACGTGTCGACGAGTCCGGTATGGTTTGCGCCTTCAATGCGGCAGCGAGAGACGCGTTTCATCTCCCGCCCAATCGTCGCCGTCGCGCGGTGTCGTTAATTCCCGGGCTGAAGCACGCGCGCGTGAATGAGCACATCGCCGAGGGCGGTCACACCGAGTTTTGCACCATTTCCGGTGACGCACTCTTTCATGTCTGGCTTGTCGGGGCGCCGCGGGAAGCCATCGCGCAGATTTACTGCGTGCCCCTCTCCGGATTGCGCCGCGGGCAGGACCAGCATGCGCGCCTGGGTTTGGCTGCCTCGTCGGGAGACAGTTCCGAGCTACAGCATCTGCTTCAAACCTATCAACAACAGCTCAAAGAGCTATCGTGCATCTATGGACTCGCGGAATCACTGCGCACGCGGGAAACGGTGGACGAAATCTGCGCCGATCTTGTCGCGCTGGTTCCGCCCGCATGGCGGCATCCTGAACTTGCGCGCGCCAGAATTCTGCTCGATGGTCGCGAGTATGTGAGCCAGCAATTTGAAGAGACGCGATGGGGACAGTCGGCGGCGGTGGTGATCAATTCCCGCGCGCGCGGGATGGTTCAAGTGTTTTATATCCGCGAGGTGCCTGGCAGCCGTGAGCACGGGCCGTTTCTTGCGGCGGAGCGGAAGCTGCTCGACGCGGTGGCGCGCACGCTGGGTGAGGCCATCGAACGCCGTGAATTTGAGTCAGACAATCGGCGCAAGGCAATCATTCTCGCGCAAGAACGCAACAGGCTGGAAACGATATTGCGCGGTATTGGCGAAGGCGTGGTCGTGACAGACACGAGCGATATCGTGCTGATGATGAACGCAACGGCGATGTCATTATTGGGCCTTCCCGAGCGCGAGCCAATTGCGATGGACTTGCTGTCGCTGCTCGACGATGCGGAGTTCTGCGAAGCATGGAGGTCCACCGCCGACAGCGGTGAAGATTTTGGCAAGCGGGATTTGCACGTAGGCAACCCGCCGCGCCGCACGCTTCAGGCCACGCGTTCACGCATTCCGGAGCTCGTGCAGGGCGAAGACTGCTATGTGACGATCCTGCATGACGTGACGAAAGATCGCGAGATCGACCAGATGAAGACGGACTTCGTCGCGGCGGTATCCCATGAACTGCGCACGCCGATGACCTCGATCAAGGGATTCGTTCGCACCATCATGCGCGATCCGGGAATGCCGCAGAACCTGCGCGAGCACTTCCTTACGATAATCGATGAAGAAACCGATCGACTGACACAGTTGATCGAAGCGTTGCTCGAGATGGGGACGATCGAGTCGGGCCGTGCCGTGCTGGATCTCACGCCGGTTGACCTTGGGACGACGATCGACAGCATCGTGGCATCGTTAACACCCGCGCTGGTTACGAAACAGATCGAATTTGTTTGCGATGTGCCGAAAGATCTGCCACACATATACGCGGACGCAAAGCGCGTTTACACGATCATCTGCAACCTCCTGGAAAACGCCATAAAGTTTACGCCCGCGCATGGACGCATCACGCTTGCGGTTAAGCGCGAGGACGACGAGTCCGTCGTTATCTACGTTGCGGACACGGGAATCGGCATTCCGCCGGAGCATCAACAGCGTATTTTTGAACGATTTTATCAGGTGCGCGGCGGTAGCCAAAAACTTCCCGGCGCCGGGCTCGGATTGTTCCTGGTAAAGGAAATGATTACACTCCATGGGGGTACCGTTGACGTTGTAAGCGAGCCTGGCCAAGGCACGACGTTCCGCGTGCGTTTGCCGTTGACCAGTGCCAACGTCAATGGTTAGTCCGGATTTTTCGCACGCACATGCCATGAATCCGATAACTGAAGTGAGGGAAGGGGTTTATGAAGTCTCCTTAAGCAGCACCTCATTGCGCGGTGCGCGCGTGAAAAATCCTCACCAGTAATCCTTTAGGCTTTCTCGTGAGCATTTCTCACCGCATGATGCACCTCGAACCAGAAATTGAAACTTTGATGCGGCGAGAAATACGGACGAGGGACCAGGAACCTGACATGAGCGAAGAACTGCCGGAAGAACCGCGAACATATACGGTCCTGATTGTCGAAGACGATGCGCACACGGCAGAGCTGCTTTCATACACGCTTACCTCGGCAGGTTTTCAGGTGTTCACGGCCGGGAGCGCCCCCGAAGCGTTAAAAAAACTTGAGATCGTTACCGTCGACCTTATCGTTTCAGATGTCATGATGCCCCATCTGGACGGGTTCGCGATGCGCGAACTGATCGTCAACAACCCCGTGCTCAAGGACGTTCCTTTCGTTTTCTTGACGGCGAAAGGCACTTCAGAGGATCAGATCCGCGGATTGTCATCGGGCGTGGACGAGTACATTACGAAACCCTTCGATCCCCAGGTGCTCACGGCGCGCATACATGCGGTGCTTCGCCGCAGGGAAAACTATTCGCGTGCATCCCGCATCGATACGCTGACGGGACTGCTTAACCGCCAGACGCTGGAGCGCGAAGTCGAACGCGAACTCGCGCGCATCAAGCGCTACCCTGCGCAGGGTTCTCTTGTGTTTCTCGATATAGACGGATTCAAACAGGTGAACGACGTGTACGGACACGCGGCCGGGGACCGCGCGCTGGTGCAACTGGCGGCCGCGCTCACGAACGATATCCGCAGCGTTGACCTTGTTGGCCGTTATGGTGGCGAAGAGTTTGTGCTGTACTTTCCTGAGACGCCGGAGGCGGTTGGCATTCGCATCGTTGAGCGCATGATGGTGACGTTTCAGAATCTTTCGCATAATGAACCGAGCGGCCCGCTGACGTTCAGTGCCGGCCTTGCGGAGGCCCCGCGCGATGGCGTTGAGTTTGCGCAGCTGGTTGAGCGTGCTGACCAAGCCATGTACCAGGCGAAACGGGCAGGCAAGGCGCGGGTATTGCCGTGGCGCGAAGCGATGGCGACTTCGTAGCGATCGAAGCTCGCTGACATCGTTGCGGCCTGGGATTTTATCATCCCCTGAAATTTCGATCAGAAGTTTCTTGCCGATCCCCAAGTGCGCAATGCCACGCGGGGCATCGCTTTTAGGCGCGGAAAGACTCGCTCAATTCAGGCGGACCTACCGTGGCGGTCCCGTCAAAACCTTGTCATTCTTGATACACTGAGCCCGATTCACGTACACTTTGGCCTTGTACGCGCGTTCGGCAAAAGTCGTTCGCGTATGCTGGTTCAGGCTGCCGCTCTCCGGGGGGACATGCGGTGGCGCGGTGGCGCGGTTTGCGCCATCCCGGAAGAACTTTTTCGGGCTGGGCGTTGTTTGTAATGTCGACGTTCGGGCCCGCTACGAAAGGTCCCTTTTACCGTGAAAACCGAAGCCCATGTAGTTGGCGAAACCGATGGCGTATTGGAGGACGAAATCCGCGAGTGGATTCAGTCCTTAAACTATGTTTTGGAGCATCAGGGGGCGGAATCGGCGATAGCGCTGGTCCAGCGCCTTCGCAATCACGCGGAAGAGCGTGGCGTGCGCATACCTTTCAGCGCGAATACGCCCTATGTCAATACGATACCGGTCGACGCGCAGCCGCAATACCCCGGAAATCGGGACCTCGAACGGCGCATCAAGAGCATCATCCGCTGGAACGCCATGGCGATGGTGGTGCGCGCGAACCGCGAAGAAGTCGGCATTGGCGGTCACATTTCCACGTTTGCATCGGCGGCGACGCTGTATGAAGTCGGGTTCAACCACTTCTTCCGCGGAACGGGCAGCAGCCATTCGGGCGATCAGATTTATTTCCAGGGCCATGCCGCGCCGGGTATCTATTCGCGCGCGTTTCTGGAGGGGCGCCTGTCGCAGGAACAGCTTGAGAACTTCCGCGCGGAACTTCAGCCCGGCGGCGGGTTGTCTTCATATCCGCATCCCTGGTTAATGCCAGACTTTTGGCAGTTTCCCACTGTATCCATGGGTCTTGGTCCAATCATGGCGATTTATCAGGCACGGTTTAATCGTTACCTCGAAGACCGCGGCTTAAAGCAGGATACGGGCAACAAGGTGTGGGCGTTTCTCGGCGACGGTGAAACAGATGAGCCAGAATCGCTCGGCGCGATCACGCTGGCCTCGCGCGAGAAGCTGGACAACCTGATCTTCGTGATTAACTGTAACTTGCAGCGCCTCGACGGACCCGTGCGGGGCAATGGCAAGATTATTCAGGAACTCGAGGCAATCTTCCGCGGCGCGGGCTGGAACGTCATCAAGGTGATCTGGGGCGGCGACTGGGATCCGCTTTTGGACAAAGACAAAGACGGTTGGCTTGCGAATCGCATGGGTGAAATCGTCGACGGTCAGTATCAGAAATACACGGTGGAATCGGGTAAGTACATCCGGGAGCACTTCTTTAAGAACGACCCGAAGTTGATGGCCTTGGCGCGGTCGATGTCGGACGAGCAGTTGCGCAAATTGAAGCGCGGCGGCCACGACCCCGAGAAGGTATACGCGGCGTATGACGCGGCGGTGAAGCACAAAGGCCAGCCGACGGTTATTCTGGCGAAGACGATCAAGGGGTACGGTCTGGGCGAGAGCGGCGAAGGCAAGAACATCACGCACCAGCAGAAGAAGCTGAACGAAGACGAGTTGCGCGAGTTCCGCACGCGGTTCGGAATCCCGATATCGGATGAAGACGTAGCGCAGGCGCCGTTTTACAAGCCCGCACCGGACAGTCCCGAGATTATTTATCTTCAGGAGCGCCGGAAAGAACTGGGCGGGCACATGCCGACGCGCGCGACACACTC
>CALEZK010000514.1 GCA_937928585.1 uncultured bacterium
TTTCTTCGATGATGCGTGCATCGACAGTATCGCGAGACTTAGAGCAACCCGCGTGGGAGAGGACAAGTTCGTAGGCTTCCTCAGCCGATTGGGTGGAGACGGGCGCTACGACATAGGGCTCCATCGCGCGCAAGGTTTGTTCGGTCGCTTCGCCGTCGGGGGCGAAATCGATTCCGCCCGCCCAGTTATTCGCCGAAATCTCGGGAAAGCCGTATACGAAATTGCCTTCCGCGTACATTCTGCCGCGTGGGTCTTTCTGCAGAAAGATGCGATCTCGCACATTCTCGCTTGTTGCGGGTCCGGCCTTGTAGTAGTTGTTGATCCAGTTGCGTGGCCAGAGTTCACCGCCGTAAGCACTGTTAAAACCCCAGTTGTAGATGACGTTGTTGCGGCAGTCGAGCAAGCCCGACTCCTCATTTCCGGACGCACGCGGGTTACGCGATGAATGATGGGCGAGAATATTGTGGTGCCAGGTTCCTCCCGGCCCGCCCCATAGGCCGCCATACCCGTGCGCACCTTTCTTGTGAATGGATTTCGTAAGACTCTCAGTGACCATGCACCATTGCACTGTCAGGTTCGATGCTTTGTTGATAGAGAGCGTTTCATCAACCGCCCAGCTTGCCGAGCAGTGATCAATGATGATGTGGTCGCCCTCACCGCCGAAGGCATCCTGCTCCTTGCGCGATTCATCACCCGGACGGAAGCGAAGGTAGCGGCAGATGAAATGCTGCGTTTCGAAACTGAACTGGTAGTCCTTGATGCAGATGCCATCTCCCGGCGCCGTTTGGCCTGCTATCGTGATGAAGGGATTCTTCACTTCAATCTCATCCTGCAGCGCGATCGTTCCTGACACGCGGAAGACTACTGTTCGCGGGCCCTCGGCCTCGCATGCGGCGCGGAGGCTTCCCGGACCGCTGTCGTTGAGATTGGTGACCTCCATGACCCGTCCGCCGCGTCCGCCTAACGTATATTTCCCAAAGCCTTCCGCGCCGGGGAAGGCAGGCGCGCGATCCGGACGAAAGGTCGTCAAAACGGCGACGCCTTTCTTGTGGTCGTAGGTTGTTTCACACTTCCAGCCGGTGGGTAGCACGATTCGCGCAAAGGGCTTTTGGACGGATCTGCTCTCTGGACCACCAACGACGATTCTCGTGTTCTCGTGAGGCTCGATCCTCCCCGCGAACCGTACTTCCAGCACGTTTGGGTCCGTTGTGTCGGGCGCGATTTCGATTTGGGCTTTGTCCCCGTCGGTGATCGTCGCAATCAACGATGTCTCGCCGAACGCGGAAGAAACGCTATAGGCAATCAGCAGTGTGGCAGCACTGAGAACTCGAGCAATAGGCATATGTGATTCCCTTTTGGACGAGTATTGCAATTTCGCGGGCGTGAGCGCGAATCGCGGCAGGGGTGATCAGTGTGAGCCGATGAGATTGAGGAGGTTGTGATAGAGGATTGCAGGAATTACGCTCTTGGTTTTTTCCGTCAGGAGGGCGAACAGTAAGCCGTCGAAGCAGGTACGGAACAGCGAGAAGTAATTAACAGTGATTCCGAATTCCTGCGTTATTGACACGCCGTGCGCCAGCCCGAAAAGCAGACTGGTGATAACAGCAGCCAGCCCAAAATCCACGCGAAGAAATGTGAATCGGGGATAAGCAAACACAGCGCTAAGTAGTCCCATCAGAATGCCGCGGTACAACAGTTCCTCCTGAATGCCCGGCAGGGTTGCTTGAAAGAGAAGCGTTTCAGCGTGCAGCGCAAGCGTGGCCTCGCCAGACCCCACGTACATCGCTATTCGAAAGATGAAATATACGGCACAAAGCAACACGATGGGCCTTGCGTCATGCCACTGCATGCGCGTGTTTAGTGCGGCTTGCGCTGGTGTCAGATTGGGCAGGGCGTATACGAAGAAGATTCCAGCCAGTAGCGCCGCGATTTTGCCCGACCAATTCCAGTGTTGCCCATCGACAAGAAGGATATTGGATGTCGCATGCAATACCGCGTTGATCGCGATGTATACGATTGCGAAATAGAGCAGGGGCTTTTTGTCAGTGTCATGATTCTTGCGCAAGCCCCAAACGACGAAGGGGAGCAATAGCAGAAGGTGAACGATGCTCTCGAGTAAGCTGGACATGAGTCACCCACAACAAAACCCGGCAGAAAAGACGCCGCTCACCGAAAGAAGGTTTAGTTGCCGAATGCCTTGTCCAGTTTGTCTTTGAGAATATCCACTGCGGCGTCCTCAAGGACCTCGGAAGGTTTCTTTCGCGGCTGGGGTTCGGGTTCGGGCGTTGGGGCAGCCGGTTTGGTTTGGACGGGTCTTGGAGCCGGTGGCTGCGGTTTTGGCGCGGCAGGTGCCGGTTTGGGTTTTGAGACTTCCGGCTCTGGGGTGGGGGGTGGCGTAACATCGACTGCGGGCGTTGGCGTAACCACAGGCGTGCTTATGGGCATCGGCGCAGCCGGAGTCACGGCAGGCGTGCTCTGGCTTTGCGTTGGCGCGGGCGGTATGGCGACCGGCGGGACATCCACCTGAACGGCGGGCACGGGTGCGGCGGTCGGCGCAGGCGAACTTTGCGCGCTGACAGATAC
>CALEZK010000515.1 GCA_937928585.1 uncultured bacterium
GCTCGCCGAGATTGAAGCGAACATGCCCGTCGATCACGCACTTATGAACGCTATTCGTGCGGCGTCCGGAAAAACCATTATCAAGGCCGCGGGCAATCTTGGCTATCCGATGGGACTGTGGCTGGAGAGGCTCGCTGTTGAAATCCTCACCGTGGCCAGAGCGAACGGAAAATCTTTTGAAGAGATTGCCGGATTGGGTTCGGACGAGCGCACGATGATCGGCATTGGCGCGCGACTCGGAAAGCCGGTCATGGTGACGATCCCGCAATTGGTCGGCGGGGGGATGATTGGGCTTTGTATCGGCGACAGTATTTCGCTTGTGGAACGCGCAACGCGTCTGGCGAAAATGCTCGATGCCGCGGATGTCATCATCGAGTCCGGCGTGGCGTTGACGCAGGAAATTCACGACGGTCCGTTCGAGTTGTACACGGGGCATGGGGTTTGGTCGGCCTGGCAGGGGCATTTTGCCTATAGCCTTGAAGGCAAGAGCCTTGTGCGCATCGACCTCGATCCGGCCTTGGAGCAAATCTGCGCTATCGAACGCGAAGGCGGAGCAGTGCAGGAAGCCATTGCCGACGGACTGCCAAAAACCAAGATATTCAAAGTGCCTTTCAGAATGGAGATGTCCGGTTTCGCGCGTCACGAAGGCAGTATTCCGATCATTGCCGATCTTGGAGTGGTCTGGCCGTTGATCGCGCGGCGCGTCGCACAGCGTCTGGGTATTGCGCTCGAATTCATGTCGTATCCGCAACAGACCCCCGAAGGTCAATTGATGCGCGAGTGGATTGTGCGCGAGGTACGGCCCATGAGCAGAAGGAAGATGCTCGAAGCGGTTCACGGATCTTAGCGGAGCGCAATGGACCGCCGCGCGCGGCGGCAAACGGGGCTGAATGAACTATTTCGATGTAGCAATTGTCGTCGCCTATTTCGTGGCGATGAGTCTCATGGGCCTTTATTTTTCGCGCAGGGCAAACTCAACGGAGCGTTATTTTGTCGGGGGCCGCTCGTACCCAGGATGGCTAATCGGCATTTCTCTCTTTGGCGCAACGATTAGCTCGATTACTTTTGTCGCGTATCCCGCGGACGCATACAAGACCGCCTATCTGCGGTATCTGATCTGCATCATGTTGCCGGTTGGCGTTTTTATCGCCGTGCGATGGTTCGTGCCTTTCTTTCGTCGCGGCAAGATCACTTCGGTATTCGAATATCTGGAAGGTCGATTCGGCCCGGGTACGCGCGTATATGGCGCATCGGTGTTTGTGCTGAGCCAATGCATTCGGCTGGCGATGATTCAGTATCTGACCGCGTTGCTCATGCACAAAGTCACGGGGTGGAGTCCGGAAGTCTGCATTCTAATCGGCAGCGCCGTCACGGCGTACTACACGGTGGTTGGCGGGATCGAAGCCGTCATCTGGACCGATTTCGTGCAGTCCTTGATTCTTACGCTTGGCGGACTGCTCATCCTTGGGGTCATCGTTTGGAAGATGCCGGAGGGAGTCGGGCAAATCTTCTCCATTGCAAGCGAGAACGGCAAATTTGGTTTAAGCGAATACCACTCGGACACCCAGACCCTGGAGCCGATTCCATGGGGAATTTCGCTCAGCCAAAAGGCCGTGTTCATGCTTTTGCTCGTCGGACTGTTTCAATGGCTGGCGGAATACAGCACGAACCAGGAGAGTATCCAGAAATATTGCGCGTCAAAGACCGCACGCGATGCGCGTTGGGCAATGTGGGTATGCTGCTTCATGGCAGTGCCGACCTGGCTTTACTTCATGTTCGTTGGCACGGGACTGTTCGCGTTCTACAAGGTCTTCCCCGAAAGCGCAGCGACGGACATGCTCACCGGCGCGCGCAAGGCGGAGGAAATTCTTCCGCATTTTGTCACCACGCAACTGCCCATCGGTTTCACGGGTATCGTTGTTGCCGCGGTATTGGCCGCAGCCATGTCGAGCATGTCTTCAGCCATGAACTCCATATCCGCGGTGACCATAACCGACTTGTACAAGCGTCACCTTGCGCGCGATCGGGACGACCGACATTACGTCGTTGCCGCTAAACTTGTAACGCTCGCCAGTTCGGTTGTGATGGTCCTGGGAGCCTTCTGGCTGCTGAACTCGGAGCAGAAATCGCTTCAGGACGTGTGGACCGAGCTGCA
>CALEZK010000516.1 GCA_937928585.1 uncultured bacterium
CGTTTACTCTGTACACCGTGTGGCTGATAATCTCGGGGGCTTGGATTGTCGAGCCGGCCCCGGAAGATGCGACGAATGCGGTAGTTGCGACTGCTCAGGTTACCGAAACGTTACCGCGTTGGGCAGGTTGGCTCATTAAAATCCTGGGGACCGTCTCCGGCTTCGTCAGCACGATGATCGGACTGTACATCTTTCTTATGATGGGTCGCCGTCTGCCCGCGGATACACCGCTCGCGAATGTGGTCCAACTGCTGCCGGTCACCGCGATCCTTACGGGGCTATTTCTGGTTGCGTCGATCCTGTCCAGCCTTGCGGTCCCGTTCGTGGCAGTGTTGCTTATTGGCGTGCTGGTTTACCTGATTCTTGTGCCCGCAATAATTTTCATCACCTTTGGGTTCGAGGCCCAGGACATCATTAACTACCCCGTTGGAATGCTGCTGGGCGGAGCGCTTCAGTCCCTCTGCTACTTACTGATTTATTGGGCAATTTCGATAGTCGCACTTTGACGCCACACCGAGAACTTCCGTAACTTTATGAGAGCGACGTCGTTGCCTCGCACGGCGCGCCGATGCGGTGAAACGAATGGTGGGTAGGTAAAATGGTCGGGGCGACTGGATTCGAACCAGCGGCCCCCTGCTCCCAAAGCAGGTGCGCTACCGGACTGCGCTACGCCCCGACACGGAACGCGTAGTTTATCATAGCCATGCGCACTGTGCCACCTGGCACATGACGCTTCACCCACCCATCGATTCCCCCCGCAACACAACTCAACAAACTCCCCACCTGCATCACCCGAAAAGTTGACCAAATTTCCCAAGGTTTGCTACACTTCCGCATTCCATCCGGTGGGCGGTTAGCTCAGGTGGTTAGAGTACTTGCTTGACATGCAAGGGGTCACTGGTTCAAGTCCAGTACCGCCCACCATTACAAGCTTCTCAAGGCCAATAGCTTAGATAGTTGAGCTATTGGCCTTTCTGCTTCGGAATGCGTGCCAGGGATCACATTTTGGATCACAATTCGTTGGCAGCTTCTGAGCCGATAAGGACATTGCCGGCGGTCGCTACGTCTTTCGAGACGGAGGAGACCCGGATAATGGCCAGCCTGTGGCGCAAAAAAAGTACTGGAATCTGGTACGTCACGTACCGCGAAAAGAACAATCAGCGCGTTCGTTCCCTGCGCACCAAAGACAAACGCGAAGCAGCACGCCTGAGGCGAACGATTGAAACTGTGGTTGACGAGCACGGCACCGTCGTACTGAATGCCACTGAGCCTATCAAGAAGAATCCTACTCTTGAAAAATTCTGGCCGAAATTTCATTCGTGGGCGGTCGTGAATCGTTCGGCAACTACGGTCGACGAGTACTCCGTTTGGTTTAATCGTTTCAAAGAGTTTGCCTGTGTGAAACACCTTGGAGACGTAACTCCGGAAATCATTGAAAGCTTCAAGCTCTCGCTCGCAACACAGGGGAAAAACACTCCGGAAGGAGTTGGTCTCAAACCGGTCAGCATCAACAACGCTCTCAAGACCCTTCAATCCATCTGGAATCTTGCCAATACGTTGGGTGAATTCTCCGGCCGAAATCCTTTTGTCGCGGTGGAGCGGCACAAGATTCCCAGAACTCTGGACAAAGACTACCTCGACAAGGAACAAGTAGACGCTCTCCTGAAAACCGCAGAGAACCGCGCGAACCACAAGTTCGTGAAGTCCGTTGAAGCGCGGAATGTCTATCTCGCTATTGCCTTGATGGCATTGGCAGGGTTGCGTAAGCGCGAGGCATGTTTTGCTCGCTGGGACTGGATCGACTGGACGGAACGTATCATGATCGTTACGAACGACGACGTTTTTACAACAAAGAACAAGCGACCCCGAATCATCTCGATGAGCGCCGAATTGCTCAAGATGCTCGAACCGTATAAGAAGCAAGATGGTTACATCCTTGAAGTGGTGCGTGCAACTACAAACAAGACCCATTATCGCGTGGATTTCGACAGAGGGTTTCATGCGGTCTGCAAGCACGCGGGAATACAAGCAACCCCACATGACTTGCGCCACTCGTTCGCATCGCGCCACGCGGTGGCAGGAACATCGCTTCACGTAATTGCTGGCTGGCTCGGACACTCGACGACTTGGATTACTCAGCGTTACGCACATTTCCAAAAGACCTTTAACGCCGCCGCGGACAACATCTGAATCGGTAACGTCACACACGAGCGAGAAGTTCTTGAGCGCGCGCCTGAACATACGGTGTCTTCTGTCGTTCGAGATACTCTTGCAGTTGCGCGTCGGTAATGCGGATGGGTGCCCGTGGGCCATCACCCAATCGGTAGCACTTCAATTCACCGGTCGCGAGCCGCCTATCGAGCGTGCGCAGCCCAATGCGGAGTCGCGCTGCGGCTTCGTGTCTGGTTAATAGTTCTTCCATGACCAATTACCTCTTACAGAATGCCGGGAGGGTCCCAAGGTGCGGACCCTCTCAGCTTGAATCAATTGCGCCTTATGCCGTGCAAGCGCGGTGTTCCACCACATTTGCGTACATCTTTCCATCGCGCGCATTGTGCTTCACAGTCACGTCCAACAACTTGTTCTTGCATAACGATGGTGTTAGCACGGTGCCTTCCGGCTGTACACCAATAGCCGCAAGAATTTCCTTGAACAGCCGCTTACCGGCAGGAGTGCCTAACGTATACGAAGCGAATAGCTTCTTACTCGCACAGGAACCGTCGTCGAGAATCTTCATTTCGACGACCACGCGGCCGCCCGGCACTTGCGAGATGCGTTCCACTAGCACCTGGTAGTTGCCTTCCGGCACCAGATAAACCTCGCGATCGTCTTCGGTCCAATCCGCAGGCAGTTCAATGAAATCCAACTCATTCATTTTGTATCACCTCCTTTCAGTACCGTTTGTGTCATCCACAGCTAAAGGGAATTGCGGTCCGTCAGCAGCCGCAAAACGCCCACAATCGTGATTCCTACGACACACATCGCAGCAATCACATGAATGGGCTCCAACGGCGGCAGGCGCAGGCCGGAAATAGACTGGCGCTCAATGACGGTCCAGACCATCCACGCTGCAATAACGACCGCTACGATGCGTGCCTTCGGTGGACTAAAAATTACTCTCATCGCTCACTCCCCAATGATCCGCGGACTCTTCAATAACTTCATAGCCATCCTCGTCCTCGTCGGCCCCGGAATCTTCGCGATCGTCACTTAGCTCAAGCCAGCGTTCCAACCATTCCGGCAATTCGTGGACACACGAACTGCCATCCGCACATATTTTCCGCCGCTCCCGCCAGTCCTTCCGACCGGCGTCGTACGCCGCACCTGACGCCTTGCGATCCTCCTGAATGCGGCGCAACTTCGTCTCCCTTTCGATAATCTCAAAGTCAGGGTCGTCGTTCTGGCTGAACCTCGCGTCTCGTTCTGACACCCCGTCTTCCGAAGCCTCGTCGGCGTGGATTCTTTCGCCTCGTGATTTCAGGAACGGGTCGCCGCGCAGACCCCCAGCGTGGCCTGCAACGACAGGAGCCAATCCCCAAGCGCGGCTCATCGCGCCCAACGCGTCGGGCGTAAGGCCGATACTTCGCATATCTTCCCGAAACGCTTCACGTCCGCGTCTACTTATGTCTTCTCGGGTGGCGATGTAGTTCTCCGTGCGCTGCATCCACTCCCAACGCTCGGCTGCTGAGTAACAACCTTCTTCTCTGGCAATTTGTTCTTCTTCTTCGGTGAAATCAGTTCTTGGCGGATCAAAGGGCTTTGGCCGACGTCGCGCCACTTCACTCTGGTGTTGGATAAAAAAGGAGCTCTTTGGGTCGCGGTACGTATCGAACGGATAGGTCGATGACTCGTGCCATTTATCATCGGGCATACATCTACCTCCTCCATTGCATAAGACGCCTCAAGGCGTCACGATGTCCCTACAAGTACGCTGCCACCGTTTCCGTACGGATACGGGTAAGAAAAGGTCGTACGCCGGGAGCCAGCGCGATAGCACGTTGTGCTTGGTTCATCCGCGGGACATCCAGACAGACCACGTGAAGGCGTAACCAGTCCGGCTTCACGAGAAAATCCTTTTCTACGTTATCCACTACGTTGGTCAGAGAAATTGTTACCTCGACGGCGACCCAGCCTCCAGAAGTGTCTTGCGCCACGACATCGACAGCCTTGCTTCCGTAAAACCGTTCCTTCTGCACATGGGCGTCTCTTTGCACCGTCAATCGTCGTGCGATTAGTTCCTGAACGAAGGCATGCAAGAAACCGCCCTTGCCAAACGAAGGAAGCGGCCGACCCACAGCCGCAGCCATTAGTGGTGTAGGCTCAAGCACAATAGGCGCCATCCCGTGACGTGGAATCGCGTGCTCCTTAACCCAGCCCAATTGAATTAATTCGTCCTTCGTCCGCTGAGCAGTGCCTCCCCTACAGTTCATGCGCATATATCGCTCCATGAG
>CALEZK010000517.1 GCA_937928585.1 uncultured bacterium
GCGTAGAAGTCACCTAGGGCTACCCCCTACCATAGCTTGGGGTGGCGCGCGAAATGCCCGCACGGATAGGTCCTATTGTTGACTTCACTTAGGCCTTGTGATAGACTTTCGGCAGCCTCGACAACCGTGAGGTGAAACGATCAACGCGAAAAGGAGGAACTTGACTATGATTCTGTGGCTACTGTTTTGGCCGTTCGTAATTCTTTGGACGCTTGTGGGCGGCGGTGTAAGCCTGCCGAACCTGATCAGCTTCTAAGTCGTCGATCGACGGCTACACGCTTTTTGAAGGCGGGCATGGGTGAACCATGACCGCCTTTCTTATCTCATTTCTTTACGAGCAGTGCCAACGGATGCATGAGTGGCAATCCGGTTCCTTCGGCAAGCTGGATGGCGCAGACGCTGCTCTCGGTGATGATGGCATCCACACCGGACTCCTTGAACTTTGTAAAAAGAGGCTTGCCCACTTCCATTGAAAGCTCATATCCGAGCGCGCCGCCTTTCATGCCGAAGGTCCCTCCCATTCCACAACACGTGCCGGTCTCGATGAGTTCAACCTGCGCCCCGTGACGCGTGAGCCATTCCATCGCGCCATTGCCCGCGCCGAGCGGCCGTTGATGACAGGAAACGTGAAAACCGTAGCGTTTCCCAGCAAATTGTGCGGATTGGGTCGTGGTATTCGACGCTTCTATTTGGAGCAGGTATTCAAACAATTCGTAAGTTCGTTCAGAGACGCGTTTCGACTTTCCGCTTTTTCGCAAGAGTTTGGGATAGGACACGCGCAACGCATAAGCGGCGGTAGGCTCGGTTGCGATAATGTCATATCCTTTTTCGGCGTACGGCGCGAATCGAGCAACGTTGTACGCGGCGGTTTCGCGCGCGCGATCCAAGTCTCCATACGCGATGTATGGATAGCCGCTTGACTGCTGATCCGGCACAACCACTTCACAACCGGCAGCTTCCAACGCTTCGACGGCGGCCATGCCGAGTTCCGGTGCGTTGTAGTTGGCGTAGACATCGACAAAGAAGGCCACTTTGCGAATACCCCCTGCGCCGCGGGGTGCGCGACGCGCGAAGGTTTTCATAAACGTGCCGCGCTTGAAAGGGGGTAGTTTGCGGTGGGAATCGATTCCCGCGACTGATTCCATCAGACTTCGCACTGGTCCGATGTTCATGGCTGCATTCGCCAATGGCGCACAGGCGCTGGCGAGCCGGGCTGCGCTGTCGGCGCCCATCATCACTTCATCGGCGCGCGGGCGATTATGTGTCTTGGCATCGCGATGTTTCACTTCGGCAATCATCATCGGCATGTCGATCTGCGCGGGACATATTTCCTTGCAGAGGCCGCACGAAATGCACAGGGGTGCGAAATCGCCTGCCTTTTCGAGTCCGTGCACCTGCGCGGTCCATGGTATGCCGATGGGGCCGGGATAGATGTAGCCGAACGTATGACCGCCTACTACGCCATAAGTCGGGCAGACGTTCATGCATGCGCCACAGCGAATGCAACTGAGCGCTTCGCGCATGTCCTGGTCTTCCCGCATCGCGGTGCGGCCATTGTCGAGGATGATGATGTGCGATTCGCGCGGGGCGCGACCATCGCCTTCGCCGAGTGGCAGCCTCCCTCCCATCCACGTCACGTAGGTCGTTGGTAATTGGCCGGACGCGCTGACGGGGTGCGCGAGCACCATTAGCATGGCCTCTTCGACAGTTGCGACAATTTTCTCCATGCCCATGACGCAGACATGGCAATCACCAATGCTCGACACCAAACGTCCATTGCCTTCGTTCGTTTCAATTACGATTGCGCCGGTTTCCGCGACGCCGATGTTCGCGCCGGTCATTCCCATTTGCGCTTCGAGAAAAATTGGGCGCAAGTATGCCTGTACCACCTTCATGATGGACGGTATATCGCTGCTTACGGGCTTGCCGGTCGCCTTAGCGAAAATCTCGGCAACATCTTCCGCCATCTTGTGCACGGACGGAAAAACGAGGTGGTAGGGTTTCTCGTCCACGAGCTGAATGATCAATTCGCCGAGATCGGTTTCGATAACTTTCAGCCCCGCCTCGATGAGCGGATGATTTATCTCGATTTCCTCGGTTGTTAGCGACTTGGATTTCGCGATGGTCTTTACACCACGCGCGATTGCGAGTCGCAGCACATAGTCGATCGCCGCCGCGCCGTCCTTGGCAAGGAATACATGCGCACCGCGTTTGCGCGCGTTTTCCACGAACTGATCCAGCAATCCGGGAAGGTTCTCGATGCATTGATCCTTGACCTTCTTGACTTCATCCCGAAACGCCGCGCCGCCCGGTAGCACGGCAAGGGCTTCGCTGCGTTTGTCGCGTCCGCGTTGCATGCAGTGCATGAGCGCATGGCTGTTTTTCGGGTTTGCGATGGATTCGCGGATTTTCTCGGTGAGTCGCTCGTAACGGGTGCTGGGCATGAATTACTCCACCACGATGATTGCATGCGCGGACTCGGGCCCGTGCACGCCTAGGGTCAACTTGAGTTCGATGTCGCCGGTGCGGCTTGGGCCAGACATGAAACTGACCACGCAACCGGCGGGATTCGACTGAAAGTGCTTGCGGACTTGTGATGCTGCGTCGTCGTAGTGCTCGACCAGGTTGGACGCCGCGACAACGCCAATATGCGTGCGCGGCAGCGCGGAAACCAGCCGCACCACGTCATTGGTAGCGATCTCCACGAGCGTGCCCGTCTGCGCGATGCCAAATGCGATGCCGGTTACGCCGACCTGCGCTTGGTCGATTGCTGCCGGCAAGGTGTTTGCCAGGAACGGATCGCGAACGACCTCGAAACCGGCGGCGACGCAGGCTTCGGCGATTGCGCCTGTGAGGTTATCCGGCAGATTGGCTAGCGCGACGCGTTTGGCGTTTTTTTCCGTCGCGACGGCAACAACCTGGGCCGCGATTTCGACGCTTGATCGCGCGATGTGTGCCACGCCAGATACCTTTTCGAAAGCCTGAACAAAGTGATCGACGACTGACGGATTTGACCCCATAGTGCCCCCTGGGTAAGTCACGCGTCATTCTCTATACTTTTGAGCAGTCGCGCAAGGGGCAATTCTCCGGGGAGCTTGATTTGTGATCACCCTTCGACGTTCGCGCATTGTTTTCGCGTTTTTTGCAGTGCTAGGTTGCGCCGCGCTGGTTGGAAGTGGCCTATGGATTCCGGTCTACTACGGCATTATGGGAAAGCGGACGGTCAACGATGTCATATTGAGCATGGGTGAGGGCGCACGTGCGCGGATGCGGCCGTATTACGAGCGAGCTGGCGTTTCGTATCCGCCAACGGCAGTCGCGTTTGTCGCACTGAAGGATGAACGGCGACTTGAGGTGTACGCGGACCGCGGCGGGGCTTGGATTTTCGTGAGGTCCTACGAGATTCTGAAGGCAAGCGGCGGCGCCGGGCCCAAGTTGAAGGAAGGTGACCTCCAAGTGCCTGAGGGGATTTATGCGATCGAAGGGCTAAATCCCAACAGCGCCTATCATCTGTCCATGAAAATCGACTATCCGAACGAATTCGACCTTGCAATGGCGCAACGCGAACAACGCACAGACCTTGGCGGCGATATCTTCATACACGGGAAGGCGGCTTCGATTGGTTGCCTTGCCATGGGCGATGAAGCCATTGAGGAATTGTTCACCTTGGCGCACGATGTCAGAATCGAGCATATTCGCGTAGTGATAGCGCCGCAGGATTTTCGAGCGGAGCGCGCGATCTCAACAACGAATGCGCCCGATTGGGTGAACGATCTATACGTTACTTTGCGGAATGAATTGACCCTGTATCAAAGGCCAATCGATTAATAAGGGCATAAGACATGCACTCTGACAGCGTTCATTCTCCGTTGGACTTGATGAAAGAGTTCCAGGGGCCGATTGCGGGCGAGCACGCGCTTGCCGAGTATGAGGGCTGGTGGGAACGCGAAGGCAAAGCAATTTCCAGCGCGCATGACCGCGCGGGTACGCCATGGCTTCAGATGTTCGACGTCTTTGGAAAGCGTGTAGACGATGTACAGTGCGCGCCAGAGTACTGGTCGATGCTGCGCAAAGGCTTTAAGACAGGCGTAATCTGGCGCGCGTTCAAGGAAGCGTCGCTGCTATCGTCTTTCCGTATTGGGTACATATGTTCGTTCTACGATGCGGGTTTGTTCTGTCCGTACACGGTGTCTCTGTCCACAATCCTTCCACTTTCAAAATACGGCGCAGAGACTGTTAAGGCGAGCGTGCTTCCGAAGATGTTACGAGAGGACGATTCGGTATGGCAAGGCGCGACGTGGATGACGGAAGCGGGCGGCGGATCGGACCTCGGCCGGTACGTCGAAACGACTGCGCGTCCGGTCGGAGACGGGTGGACACTGACCGGCGACAAGTATTTTACGAGCAACGCTATTGCAGACGTGGCTGTCGTGGCCGCCAGGCCGGAAGGCGCGGCTGCGGGCGTGCGCGGGCTCGCCCTGTTTCTTGTGCCGAAACGCCGGGCTGACGGTTCGCTCAACTTTCATATTCGGCGCATTAAAGACAAGATCGCGACGCGTTCCGTCATAACCGGCGAGATCGAACTGCGGGACAGCGAAGCGCATCGATTGGGACAGCCGGAACACGGAATTTATCATATTCTCGAAGTCTTGAATTGCTCTCGCGTCTGCAATGCGATTGGCAGCGTGGGCCTCATGCAACGCGCATTGGCGGATGCGGTGACCTTTGCGTCAAATCGAGTTGCATTTGGCAAGCCAATTGCCGAGCATCCTCTGTTGAAGCAACAGATCAAGGAACGCCTGGAATTGCTCGAGGCTGCGCACGCGCTCGCATGGGAGTCGGTGCTGCTATATGACGCAGTGTGGCGCGAGACGCCACCGTACTCTGACCGCTTCAATCTGTTCCGAATGATTGTGCATCTCGCAAAATACTGGACTGCGGAACAAGCAGTGCAAACGGCGAAGTGGTGCATGGAAGTACATGGCGGCATGGGCACGCTGGCCGAGTTTGGTGTGGAACGCTGGCTGCGCGAAGCAATGATACTTGCGATTTGGGAAGGCCCGCCGCACCGTCAGATCCTCGACGGCATCGAGGCGATGGAGCGCAAGGGCGCGCATAGGCTGCTGTTCGAACACCTGGCGCCCGGCGCGGATGCCCACGAGTTGTGGGAGGTGGTGCGGCGCGTAGAGGCACACTTGACCTTGCCGGCTGACGAGCGAGAAGCGGGCGCAGAACCCGTCTTTCGCGATCTTGCGCAGTTCGCAGGCAAAGCGCTTGCCGCGAAACATCGTCTCAGTATTTCCCGCGGCTAGGTAGCGTTCTCTATCGACGCCTTACTTACCGATCTTTGCGTCGAGAAACGCTTCGACAAGTTCTCCATTGAAATGCTTTCCAGCTTCGCTCTTGAGGTGATCGAGAGCGTCTTTGGTGGAATGCACGTTCTTGCGGTAGTGGCGAGGCGCGGTCATCGCGCAGAAGACATCCACCAAACGCACAATCTGCGCGAGGCGCGGAATTTCATCGCGCTCAAGGCCGTTTGGATAGCCTGTACCGTCCCAGCACTCGTGGTGGAAGCGGACAATGTTTTCAATATCCTGCAAACCCGCCGTAACGCTGACAAGGTCTCCGCCGCGATGGGTATGGCCCCGAATCGCCTCCCATTCGTCATGCGTGAGGATTGTGTACTTGAGCAGGAGACTGTTGGGGATGCGGAGCTTGCCGATATCGCGCAGGAGCGCGCCGCGCTCCAGCGTGTTTTGATCTTCCGGAGACAGGTGCAGCGACTTTCCGAAGCGCGATGCGCAGTCCATCACCCGCATCGACGATCCGGGCTGGAGGTCTT
>CALEZK010000518.1 GCA_937928585.1 uncultured bacterium
ATCTTCAGGGGGGGCCGGACTAGTCGCTTTGTTTGGCGCCGTTTCCCTCCAACCATGCACACTTTAGGAGCAAACGAATCCCTATGCGCGCTTGTAGCATACATCTGCAGTCGCTGTTGGTTATGGCCTTATTGTTTTGCGCGAGTTCTTGCGGGACCTTTGGCGGCAAAGACGACGACACAACCGTAGCTGCAGCACCGAGCGCTCCGGTATCGAGCGAGGACAGTGATCGAGAAGCGAAGCTGCGCGAGGCGGTGGATGCCTACATTCAATCGACCGGACAGGCGGACAGCGACGCGGGCAGCAGATTGATACGCCGCAATCCGTATTACTTTAAAGAATACTACTTGTATCCAAGTGGTTCGGCATCGGCCATCGTTGATATTCAGGAAACCGAATCGCTGACGGTGCCGTATCGCGCACAGGTCAAGATTGATAAACAGCGCTTTGCAACAAAGATGCACCGGAAGCGCGACGATGCAGCCGCCGACTCCAATTATTTTCGCGATACAGGCGCGGAAACCTTGACTTTCGAAATGCGCAACGGGCGGTGGTATCGCGCGGGCAGTCTGTTTGTTGCAGAGAAGACAGAAGAGAACATCAACGGCGAGTGGGTCCCTGCCCAGGAAGAAGTTGAGCGGACGATCGCTTCGGAAGAAGAATCCGAGAGTTGGTGGCAACGCGCTTGGTCCAGCGTGACAGGCCGCTAACAGTTTGGCCGTGATGGCACCGCGGTTGCACGACAAGGGCAATCACGGGGCGTGGCTGGTTATCGCGTTCGCGTTTTTGCTCTCCTGCACGGGTGCCTTTTTCAGTTCTCAGGGGGATCTCGCGAGCAGTCGCTTGGCGACAGTCTACAGCCTCACGACGCATCATACCTGGTACATCGACCAACCGGACAACCGCTTCGCGGGCGAAACCATCGATCGGGTCGTCGTGCGGGGCACGGAAGAAAATGGAATCATGCGTGGCGGTCGCATGATTTCCAGCAAACCGCCCGTGATGCCGCTGGTGATGACGGGGATATACGTGATCGCGCATCCGATCACCGGTTGGGGACTCGAATCTTCGCATGACATTGATCGCTTGCTGGTCTTGATGACCATCCTGCTTGTCTCCTGTTCGTTTCTAGTTACGTTAGTTTTTTTTCTCAAGACACTCTCTCTATTCGAGCTTCAATATAAGGCTGAGCTGTACCTAATCATGGCGCTCGCGCTCGGGACGCAAGTCGCGGGCTACAGCATTACGATCAACAATCATGTGCCCGCGGCCGGCGCGCTTATGCTCGCAATTTATCTCGCGCTTGGACTCATTTTTGACAAACATGCGCCAAGCATTTGGCGATTTTTGTTGTTTGGGTTCGCAGGCGCGCTGGTGCCCACGATTGATATGCCGGCAGGAATCTATATTGCAGCATTAGGTTGCGCTCTGCTAGCGAAGTTTCCGAAGCACACGTTGCTTTGGTCCGTTTGCGGCGGGGCATTGCCGCTTCTCGTACATTTCGGCGCGACGTACGCGGTGACGGGAAGCTTCTTGCCCGTTCAAATGCGGGATGCGACTTACATGTACGAGTCAGCATATTGGCGGCATCCACTGGGTATCGACGCCTTGAGCGAGCCTAAACTCGTGTATCTCTTTCATACGACCTTTGGGCGTTGCGGCGTTTTTCTGTTGTTTCCGGTTTTGATTCTTGGCTTGATTGGTTTTGTGATGGGAGCCCGCAGCACCTCGAAGCCAATGCGAAGGTTGACTGTGGGTTGCCTGGCCTGCTTTCTGGTTCTAGTTGCGTACTACGTAAAATCCACACACAATTATGGTGGCGAGTCTTACGGTTTTCGATGGTACATCGCTTCCATGCCGGTACTCTTGCTTGTGGCCATCCCTGTCGTGACGCGAATTTCGACGCGTTGGCAATGGGGGATTGCGCTTCTGCTCCTCGCAGTGTCGATGTATTCCACTTTTGAATCCGCGTATGTGGGGTAGGAATCGGGCAGGGAATGGACGAGCCGGGTGTTTGGCCGGGCCTATGAACAAGTAAACCCCGACCCGCGTTGATATCAGCGAGTGGAGCTATGGGTTACCAGTTTGGGAACGCTTTCTTCGTCCAGACTAGGATTGTCCGAACATATTCGTCGGTAAATTCCGGCACAGTCGGCAACGATTGCGCCGCGCGTTCCAGCCTTGAGTTAAAGACTGAGAGGCCAATTACCAAAACGTATAGCGGCAATAGCAAAGTCATAGCGAGGGCCGGGTCGACGAGATGTGTCATGGAAATAAAGCCGTATACCGGGATTGGCATCAATAGGTAGAGAATTTGGAGCAGTGCGGCGTACATTTGGCGCTTGGCAAGCGATCTAAAAGCCTGTAGCGCTTGCTTGGTATCGACTTGCGTCGTACCTTTCAGGAACCCGCGAAGCGATTTCGAGGCGTATAGCAGGTTCGCTATGGCCAACGCAGGGCCAATGACGAGCAGCACGATGAGAACGTCGCGCATGGTGCAGTTAGCCGGACTTCGTAATGTTCAAATACTTCATGCTGGCCACGGTATTTTTGTGCGTTTCGAGGACGTAGGTCAGCGGCAATCCGGTTCTCTTTAGCAGCGCGAAAGCGCGGGACAAATCAAGCACACCCTGGCCCAGGCCGAGGTGATCGTCCATCGTCCCCATGCAATCGTTCACATGAACGTGGCACAAATGTTTGCCGCAAATGTCGATCCACTCAGCAATGTCCAACTTTGAATGAATCGCGGCATGGGCGACGTCCAGGCACAACTTGAAGTAGGCGGAATCGATCGCGTCTGCAACTTTGCGCGAGGGTTCGGGCGTGTCCTCAAACATGTTCTCGATGTAAATCGGCATTCGCCGGAGTTCGGCTTCTTCGACCAGTTCCGGCCAGAAGCGCAGGCTTTCCTCGTGATAGTTCTTGCGATAAACGGGGACTTTGATGACGGGATTGAATTGGCTATGAAAGAGCACATAACTCGCGCCAATTGCCTCCGCCATATCGAAAGCGCGGAGATATCGTATTCGGCAGATCTCGCGGATTTCCGGGTCGGGGCTGTGATGCACGGTATCGATAAATGGGCCATGAAGGCCAATCGGTCCTTTGAGGTTTGCAGTTTTCTCCGCAAACTTGGCCAAGAGTTTGGTGTTATCGTTGGCAAGAAACTGTGGAAAACCAAAAGTCTGCACTTCGGCGCCCACGGCATAATCCCGGGCGCAGCGCAGCTCATACTCATGCGCGATGGCCACGGCGACCATCAGCTTGCTGCGCGGCACGATGGGCTTACTGTTGTTCGCTGTCGTTTTCGGCATCGGCTGCCTGTGCCCTGCGTTGTATTGCGATTTCGCGTCGAAACTTCGCGACGGCGTCGTTGTGTTCGCTCAGCGTTTTGCTGAACGTATGCGTTTTGCCGTCGGCATTCGACACGAAGAACAAATATTCGGTATCGAGCGGTTGTAACGCCGCTCTTATCGAGGCAACGCCCGGACTCGAGATCGGACCGGGCGGCAATCCAGTATTGCGATAGGTATTGTACGGAGAATCGACCTGCTTATCACTATCGAGCAATCGTTGCCCGTACTTGTCGAGCGCAAATTGGAGGGTGCTGTCGAAATCCAGCGTCATTTTCCGTTCCAGGCGATTGTATATGACCGAGGCGATAGTGGCGCGCTCGTCGTCGACCCGGGATTCCTCTTCAACGAGGGAGGCAATGGTCACGACCTCCAGCATGTCACTTGAGGCGGCCTGAGGGATTTCGCGAAGCAGATCGGCGTAGCGAGCCTTGAATTCCTCCAGCATACGCCGCACAAGCTCTTCCGGTTTCGGATCTTCTGTGAAAAAGTAAGTGCTGGGCATAAGAAAGCCTTCAAGGCTGGACACTTTCAGCCCGAGCGATCGAATCAATTCGGGGTCGGACGCGGCGCGGATAAATGCATCCGGGTCTTTTAGTTGCGATGCCGTCTGTCGAATCGTCTGTCCTTCGGCCACCGTTACTTTAAACGGCGCATCGGCGATATTCGGGCCCTCTTGAAGCATGCGCAAGATCTCGGTGGGGGAGAGTCCAGCCGGAATGTTGTAGAAGCCCTGTTTTATGGGCGTCTTGACGGTGTCCAATCGAGTGGCGATTCGAAAGAGTATTTCGTGATCGATGAGGCCCGCATCTGCGAGCAACGCGCCCGCCTGATTGCCCGTTACGCCGGCGGGCACTTCAACGCGAACAGGCGGACCGGCGGTTCCCTTGCCTGTGACATAATCGAACAGCAGGTAGGCGCCGAATGCTGCAGCGATAACGAGGAGGATGGAGAGGGCGAAGAGAACGACAAAGACTCGAACCGCGATACGGAGACAGGAGCGCTTTGGTTTCTGCGGCGATGCACTCACGTACTTTGGGCCTTCAACTCGCGGGCGCGGCGATCCAGGAAGACTTCAAGAATGCGTTGCGCGGCGGCCATATCGATCACCTGCTTGCGGTTCTGTCGTCGGACGCCCGCAGCGATGAGTTCACGTTGGGCCGCGACCGTTGAGAATCGCTCGTCTTGCAGCGCTATCTCCACAGTCAGCACCTCTCGAAGGCGCGCGACAAATGCCATGACCTTTTCGGACTGTGGGCCTGGCTTGCCTTCTTTGTTCAACGGATTGCCGACGACAAGGCAACGGGTTTCGGTTTCGGCGACGAGCTTGCGGATAGCCTCGGCATCGGCCTCGGGTGATTTTACCGCGATGACGGAATGCGGCTGCGCTATGATTCCCATGGGATCACTCAGCGCGACGCCGATTCGCACATCACCGACATCCAACGCCATGCAACGGCCTACTTCCGGCACGAGGCTAACCCAGCAACGACTTCAGGACGCTGGGCGCCCTGGCGATAACTTCAGGGAGATGTTCCGGTAGCTTCCCGCCCGCCTGCGCGAGATCCGGGCGACCACCGCCACCGCCGCCGACGATTGGCGCAAGTTGTTTCACGAGATCTCCCGCACGAACTTTTGAAACGAGATCCTTTGACACGCCAACACACAGGGAAGCCTTTCCCTCGTTGGCGCTGCCGAGTACGAGTACGCCGGATGCAAGGCGTTCGCGCAACTTATCCATCACCGCGCGGAGGCCTTCGGCATCCTGTCCATCGACTTGTACGGCGAGGAGGGCGACACCATCGACTTGCTGCACTTGATCGAGGTAGTCGGATTGTCCGCCGACTGCAGCCTGCTGTTTCCATTTCGCGACTTCACGCTGAAGGCGCTTGTTCTCTTCCAACAGCGCGTGCACGCGGGTTTCAAGTTGATCCGGGGTGGTCGCGAGAAGTTGCAGTGCAACCTGCAGATTCTTTTCGCGCGCTTGAAGCGCATCGACCGCAGGCTCACCGCAAACGGCATCGATTCTGCGGACCCCCGCGGATATGGAGGATTCGCTTGTAATTTTGAAGTAGCCAATGACGCCCGTAGTAGGCACGTGCGTTCCGCCGCAAAGCTCCATGCTGATATCACCGATGGAGACCACGCGCACCACATCGGCATATTTCTCTCCGAACAAGGCCATGGCACCCGCTGCGCGCGCCTCGGTGAGCGGCATTGAGCGGATGGTGACGGGGGTATCCGTGCGAATGAACTGGTTTACTTTGCGCTCGATATCCAGGAGGCGAGGTCCGCCGATGCCTTCAAAATGCGTGAAATCAAAACGCAGACGATCGGGCGTCACCAAAGAACCCGCCTGATGTACATGGTCTCCGAGTATGTCTTGCAGCGCCGCTTGCAGCAGATGCGTCGCCGTATGATGACTCATCGTCGCGCCGCGCGCACTTTCGTCGACATGGGCATCGATTAAATCGCCTTCGTTCAGAGTGCCTTTCGTTACGCGGGCATGGTGGGTGATGAGCTTTGTCACGGGGGATTTCGTGCCACTAATGTGCGCGCTTCCGTTTACGGACTCAAAATAGCCAACGTCTCCTACTTGACCACCGGATTCGGAATAGAAGGGGGTGACATCAAGAATGATTTCGCCTTCTTCGTCCAGGGTCAGCGACTTAACGCGCTCACCCTTCCGGACAATCGCCTTGATCGTCGCGCTTGCATGCATCGAGTCGTAG
>CALEZK010000519.1 GCA_937928585.1 uncultured bacterium
CCAGTGGACTGCGGCGGAGCGTTGACCGTCGGTGGTTTTTTCACATGTAATCATGCCGATAAGGGAGCAATTTTGATACCTGAGACTTGGTGGGGACGGGTTCTTGCGTAACTCCCGTGGCGGCAAGCGCGTGGGGCGTGCGTTCGTTGTTGCGCTGGCGAATAAATTGGCGGGTGAACTGCGGAAAGTTTGACGGAGTGACGAATTTTCGGCGGTGTTAAACGTACTGGGGATTGGTGGTATCAGATGATTGGGCGAGCGGTTTTGTAGTTGGTTTAGGTGTTGGCGGGTTTGGAAACGCGCCCTCCGGTGATGGGGTATCTTGCACGTTTTGGGGATGCCCGGTATACTTTCAGCTTGTCCAACTTGGGTGCGGACACAACGGTTGAATGGTGGAAATGCGGTCGCGTTGACCGCAACTAACGGTGGAGAGGGATGACACGTGCGTAAGACAGTTCAGTTCGCAATGTGTGCGGTATTGGCAATGGGTTTGGCCTTGAGCGGTTGCGCGACGGGCGGCGGTTCGGCGGTGGAGTCCGCGAAGAAGGGTGTGAGCGATGCCGAGGGTATCGCGAAGACGCTTGAGACGTGGAAGGCCGGCATGGAGACGAAGGACGTTGCGAAGCTTGGCGAGGCGATGTCCGACAAGTTTAACCACTATGAGTGGGGCAACAAGCAGGGAATGCTCGATTTCCTGAAGACGCAGTTCGAGCAGGGCACGCTTGAAGGCGCGAAGATCAACGCGGCAGCCGCGAAGACGTCGATCGAGAATGGCATCGCGAAGGTGTATCCGGTCGAGTTGACGGCACCGTTCGGCACGGCAACGATCGAGTTCACGCTCGAGAAGGAAGCCGACGGCATTTGGCGCGCGACGGGCATCACCGTCGAAGGCGTGTAGTTCGTCAGTCGGAATCGTTCGAACTTTTGCAGCCGGCGCGGGTAATTATGCCCGCGCCGGCTGTTCTCTGTTTTGAGGAAATAAAAAAACGCCGGACGCCCAAGTGGGCGTCCGGCGAGAACGCATCGCCGAAATTGGCGATTACTTTCCTTTGAGCTCGACCTTGGCGCCAGCGGCTTCGATCTTCGCTTTGATTTCCTTCGCTTCGTCTTCGGAAACACCTTCCTTGATGGCCTTCGGTGCGCCGTCGACGAGGTCCTTGGCTTCCTTGAGGCCGAGACCGGTGACGCCGCGCACTTCCTTGATCACGTTGATCTTGTTTGCGCCAACGTCGGCGAGGATGACGTCGAACGAGGTGGGGCCTTCGTCGGCCGCGGCAGCTTCACCGCCACCACCCATCGGCATCATTCCGCCCATCATCATGGGGGCTGCGGCCGTTACGCCGAACTTCTCTTCGAGGGCTTTGACCAACTCGCTGCATTCGAGCACCGACAACTCGGCGACTTTATCGACAATTTCCTGAACCTTCGACATGGGTAGCAATCTCCTGTAAGCGCGCGACTCCTAGGCCGCGGCGGTTTCTTCTTTTTTCTTTCGGATTTGATCGAGGACGTTGACCAGGCCGCTCGGCACGGCGTTGATCGTGCTGACCGCGTTGCGAATCGGCGCCTGTATCGTGCCGATGATCTGCGCGAGCAATACTTCGCGCGGCGGCAGATTCGCCAGGACTTCCAATTGCGACTTGGTGATAATTTTGCCGTCAAGGATGCCGCCGAGCATTTCTACTTGCGGGACTTCCTTGCTGAAATCCTTGAAGATTTTCGACGGGGCGACCGGGTCGTTTGCAAACGCCCATGCCGTTGGGCCATCCATGAACTTCGCGGCTTCGCCGAGTTCCAGTTCATCCAGCGCGCGCTTTGCGAGCGTGTTCTTGAAGACCTTGTACTCGACCTGCTTCTCCCGGAGCTGCTTGCGCAGGCGAGAGACCTGATCCGCGTTGATGCCGATGTACTTCGTAAGGACCGCCAATTGGTGGCCCTCGAGGTTCCCCTTCATCTCTGCGATTGAGTCAATTTTCTGTTGCGTTGCCACTGTACACTCACCTCCTTCCATGGCAGGAAATGAAAACGTCCCGCACGGCCAAAGTGACCATGCGGGACGGCAAATATCTCACGTTGATAAATGGCTCGTACCACGGTCTCGGCAGGCGAAATTTAAGGCCCAAGGGCCGCCGGCTGTCTCTGACCCGCGCAACACGTTTCCGTGTTCGAAGGGATAAGATAGCAAAAGACGGCGCCCCCTGGCAAATCCGCGGGCGCCGGGCATTTGACGCAATCCGCCGCCGTGCGCTATGATTGGGCCGTATTTCCTGGGGGTGTAGCTCAGTTGGGAGAGCGCTTGTCTGGCAGACAAGAGGTCAGGGGTTCGATTCCCCTCATCTCCACCATTTATAACTTCAGGCTGAATCCCGAGTTAGGGATACCCACCGTGATAGCCGCGCAGCCGTAACCCAAGATTGAAAACGTGTAGTACTACCTGTTTTTGGATTTGGAGTAAGGCAACGGGCATTGCCCGGATTTGAAGCGCAAACGTACCCCGTATTCTAGACGATGAAGGGGTTCATGCCGAGGCTGCGTCCGACGAGGTTGGCTGCAAGCGCAAGGTAACCGAGCGCGGAGTGTCCGACCGCGGTCTAAAGGTTCATCACATCAAACCTCTCTAATCTGATTCCCCGTGACGAGGCAGGAGAACCACACCGATCCGAAATGCCATTAACATGCGGTGCGCATGTGATGAATTCACCCCAGTGAAAAGGAATCGGGAGCGGGCGGTACTCTTGTAGATTATTCGGCACGCTGCGCGAGTTTGACCGCCGCCGTCGGGGCACGGTTTTGCGTACTTGCCGTGAAACGGCGGCCTGCCTTTTTCAGTCCAAGTGTCTTGATCGTCAGTTGCGCGTTCGGAAAGTTATATGCGTGCGCGGATTCCGGATGACACGTCCCTCACTACTTCGCGCCATGACGATCTTTTTTAAGCAAAGCGAATGAATCTTTATGGGTAATTATGAGTAGAAATCGAGAGACCTTGCGCGGCGCCGCGGATAATCATACCGGAACCGTTGCCACGCGCATTGCAGCACGAATTCAGGAAGACATCGTGCGGGGTGAACTTAAGGCCGGAGAACGTTTGAATGAAGTTGTCCTTGCCACGCGGTACGGTGTAAGCCGCGTGCCGCTACGGGAGGCGTTTCGCATTGTGGAGGGTCTGGGTCTGGTAGAGATTCGGCCATTCAGCGGCGCGTTTGTGTCAGACCTTTCCATCGCCGAAGTCGTAGACGTGTTCGAGATTCACGAAGCCCTTGAATCCGTGGCCCTGCGACTCGCGCTGCCGTTACTTACGGACGAAGTTCTGGCCGAGTTGGAGCAGATTGCCCTGAAGGCCGAGCATGAACCGAATGCGTGGCGATTTTTTGAGCTGAGCAACGATTTCTACTCGACTCTATATGGGTGCGTTAATCGCAGGCACCTTCTGGAAGCGCTGCGTAAACTGGTGTGCAATCAAAACCGATATCTCTTTCTATTCTTTTCCTCCCTCAAGGTGTACGAGCCGGATTTGCCAGGTCAGTGCGATTTCGTGAAGGTGCTTCGAAAGCGGGATGCCGACACGGCGCTGACTTTTCAGCGGAACTGGCGCCGTGCGCAGCGCGAGTTCCTGCTTCAGCATATTGGGGAGGGTCGCACTGCTACGGTTGCAGCCCATCGCACCGGTAAGCGAAGAGTAAAGGCGCCGCGACCTTAATAGAGTAATTGGGCGCTCTTTCCTGGGTCACTTGCGGTGGTGCAGTGCAGAGTGAAGTCCGATTGGCCGAGTTGACCGTGGGCTACTGACCCTGCTGTGAACAGTGCCATCTTCCCGGCACTTCGAGGCCCACGCGGCCTATGTATACAATACTCAAAAATTTCGCATACAAAACGGATCTGTCGGTTAAGCGAAAATGCATCGAAGCCGTGAATAAGTTTTGTAAGAGCAGTAAATACAGGCACTTAGCGGAAGCGGCATTCAAGCGTAACAATCTGCGCGGCTCATTTGTATTGTATACACTTCGCGTGGTATATTTATACAACTTCGATGAGCGCGGGTATGGTCCGGTGGGTAGGCGAGGACGGCAATGGAGCTGTTCTCCTGAAGGTCCCAGGAAAGATTGAACGTTTGCCGCAGGGCACATTGGATGGAGACAGAGCATGGTCAACGAAATCGCGCAAGAACACGTGGGTGCACCGCAAATAGCAGCGTTGCGCACCCGAAAGTCCGATGCATCGGTAGTGCCGACATCTGTTGGCGTTGAGACAAATTCAGCGACAGACCTCGAGTTGGTAGAGCGCACGCGTGTTGGAGAAATAGAAGCGTTCTCTCACCTTGTTCGCCGGCACGAGCAGCTTGTCTACAATCTCGCGTACCGGTTCATGCGGGATCAGACGCTGGCCGAAGATATGGCCCAGGAGTCGTTCATCAAAGCTTTCCGCCTTCTGAAAGGGTTTCGCGGGGATTGCAGTTTTGCCACGTGGCTGTATCGCGTAACGTGCAGCGTGTGCCTGACCGAGCTGGATAAACGCAAACGGCGCCGGGAGGTCGAACTGACGAACTCCTATGAGGATCAACTTGCGACGGCACCGGTACCCAGTAGCGATACACCGGAACTGATCCGCCGCTGCGTGTCGAAACTTCCTGATCGGTATGCAACGATTGTTTCGATGTATTACTTGCAGGACATTTCGTACGACGAAATCGCAAGGACGATGGATGTTCCCATGGGTACGCTGAAAACCTGGATGCATCGCGCGCGCTTGCGGTTGCGAACCCTTGTGGAGTCGGAACTGTCCGCGCATCCTTCGGGGGACGCGTTCGCCTGAATCTGAAACGCACAAGAATCCTGCGCAGACACTAGTTGCTAGCAACAGAGACGCGTCTGTTGGTTGCGCGGGTTTTGATTAGAAGCGGTGCGGCCTTACGTCTGCGTTTGCTGACCGAACAAAAATTTTCCGGACATTCCGCGGGTTGAACACGTCTATCATGCTCGACGGAATGGAAGCCGTTAAACTGACCCGAGCGGGTGACGGCGAGTTGGCGATCACAAGTGAAAAGTGGCCGTTGGCGGGGAGCAAGTGCATAATAGCGGCATCTTGAATCCGAGAGTGCTACCCTGCGGTCAACCGTGAGCGCCTCCGGAAGTTTTTTCTCCTACAGTTTTAGTTTTTGTGTTCTTGGCATTTTGTGATTATCTCGAAGGAGTCCTGCATGAAGCCGTTTCCCAGTATAAGTCTTGCCGTGTCAGCGAGAGTTTTGTGCTCCGTGGCGTGTTTTATCGGTACGGTCGCGCAGGCACAGCAGGATTACGAACGACCGCCTAAACTCACGCCGCAACAAGCGCTGGGTGACATTGCGGTCAAGACGACACTTTATGAGATTGGCGGCGAAGTGCTCAACGACGGCATCAGCAATCATTTTTATATTTTTTCGGGGTCGGATGCGTACAGTGTCGAGTGTAACGAGCTTGCTATCGAGCGAATACGTGAGATTGGCGTGATCGATCATCTTGGACAGATAAGGCGTGGAGAGGCTTTCGCAGATGGGGTAAAGAAGGCGGCGCAAGGTACTTTGGAAAGTGCCAAGACGCTCATCACGCAGCCGCTGCGGACGGTGGGAAACGCGCCACAGGGTGTTCGGCGGTTTTTCTCGAATGCCTATCAGACCACGAAGCGCGACCCGAAGAGTCAGTACGAGGACGCTGCGTACAAGGAAGCGATAGGGTTTTCGGCCGTGAAACGGAATCTCGCGTCCGAACTGATGGTGGATGTTTACTCCTCAAACGAACAACTTCAACGCGAACTTGACGAAGTAGCGTGGACTTCGTATGCGGGCGGCGTATCATTGGCGGCATTGCGTACCGCGGCACTGCCTACATCAATTGGAAGGCCTGTTTCGGCGGGAAAGACGGCTGTGCGGGTGAGTCAGATCGTTCAGGAGGAGACGCCGCAGAACCTCGAACGCCGGAATCGCGAACAATTGCAGACCATTGGCGCGACCGCGAGCCAGATAGAGGCCCTTGTACAGAATCCATGGTACTCGCCCCGCAGGCAGACGGCGCTAACGGAGGCACTATACGCGTTGCGGAGCGTGCGCGGCATTGCGGGATACCTGGACCGGGCAGTGACTGCCGCGTCTGAATCTGAGGCGTACTTCATGCATCGAAGCGCGGAGCTACTCGAAGAACTTCATACGACGCAGAAACCACTTACCGAGCTTTACATGGGATCCGGACTTCCGGTCGCGGAGACAAAAGAAGGAGGTCTGGCGGCGGCGTTTGCCATAGACCACTTGATCTGGTCGGAAAGGGTCGACCGTGCCACGGCAGGGCTTCGGGATGAACTTCCGGCCAAGCATAAAGAGACTCCGGTCGTCGTATGGGTGGGAGGCACGGCATCGGAACGCGCGAAGACACACTTGGCGAAGCGCGGACTTACCGTACAAGAGCATGCATTGGAGCAACTGATCCGGGCGAAATAATGGGTGGTGTGCGCAGTGGTCGGTACATCGGGATATGTATTTAAGCTTACGTTTCGGTGTACTTCCGGGCGCGCTGTCGACGTTAGACCGAGGCGGAGTTTCGCTCTCGGTGCATTTCGAGCAGTTTCTTTGTTCCGGCGCCCCATTGGCCGAGCACTGATGCAACGTCCGTGAGCTTGACGTTTAATACCTCGAGATTCGAACTGCGGACGATCTTTACCGTGCCGCTCAGCATTGATGGCGATGAAGGGAGCATGACAGTAGACCAACCGTTGCCATGGTCTTCGATGATGCACGCAAATTCCATCTCGTCATGCTCCATCTTCAAGAGCGCGGGCCTGAAGCCACTCCCTGTCTCCGAACCCACGATACCTTGAATTAACCCGCGCAGGATTCGGTATCCGGGCGTGTACATCAAGAGATAGCGCTCGATCCACTTACCCGAGGCGCGCGCAACCCGAAAGCGCAGAATCAATCCAGCGCTAAAGCAAGCAATCAAGACAAAAACCACAGCCGAAATGATTGGAAACTTTGTTGCATCGCTGAGGGCCTCCGGCAATAGCTTTCCGAGGGGCGTCGTCAGTTGTTCCGCCAGGCCATACGCTTTTGCAGCCAACTCAACGATCAATATCAGCGGCAGTATTGCGAACAGTCCACCTAGAATCGTGGTCTTCATGAATTCATGGAAACGTAACATTGTTTGGCTCCCGACCTTGTGTGCACTTCTGGCGGCAAACTTGCCGTAGTCCATAATCAATACAGGTGAATATTAGGCTGACCCTTGGAATCGCGACTTCGCCATTTATGAAATTGACACACCGAATAATCTGCACACGCGGGTTAACGGGAGCGACTGCTACCGACGGTCCCTACGCGTCCGTTGTATTGGCAATCAGGCATCGCGTACCGTCCATGAGCCATTCGGTGGTGTCCAGGCCGTAGTCGGAGACCGAGGGAATGACCGCAGTCTGTAAAGCGTAGCGAAAAGGATAGCGACCCATCATCAGGCTTGCGCGAGTCGGGGTACACATCGCCTGAACATAAAACTGCGTGAGCTTCGCTCCACCCTCGGCGAGTGAATCGATGTTAGCATCGTGAAATCCTTGCACCCATTGAACCCAACATCTTTCCAGCCGAAATTGTCGGCCGATATATGTACGATACTGGGTTTCCTGTCGGTTGCGCCAGCAGCGAATCCTGCGCCGAGGAATACAGTAATCGCTGCGAGTAGCGGCAACGCGCAAACCAGGATTCTACGGCGCATCACTTGTTTCCCTTTCAGGTTTCAAACTGAGTCGGCCTATGCACTTTTGAGCAAGACCGCCAAGTTTTAATTACCGCGTCATTAATACACGGCGAAGTCATTTTCGCAAGGATGTGTACAGCAGCAGCGCCGGTCGATTGTTACGTTCGGGGACATCCTAACGTTTGGTTCCGAATATCAATTTCGGTCCTTTGTGAGGTCATGCATGTATTTCTGTGTTCGCTAGAAACGTATCAGCGTTCGAATCCCCCATACGACAGTTGTATCGTTTCCATCGCTGGCAGGATTGATGATTTGGATGTCTGGCGTCACACGGAGCCACGGAGTCACCGCGAAGTCGTAAAACAATTCGAATCCTTGTTCGTGGCTGAAACGGAGAAGTTTGGGCAGGTCGTCGCTCATGTCCATATAATAGAATCCGATGCCAAACCGGTCGAGATCGCGCGTTGGAATAAGCCCCTTGCCCCCGACGCCGATGCTGTAGAAAGCTTCTATCGGGTTTGTGTCTTCGTCGGCGAAGCCGATGCGTCCAAAAATGCCGACGCCCTGCGCTGGATCCTCAGCCTCGGTATACAGGTATTGATCGAAGTTATAGTAGACGGCCCACGAGCTGGATTCCGTGTCGATTCGATTGACATACAAGGTGGTCATTGCCTTGTTTACGATATCGTCCACGACAGGTTTGGCCAGCCGCCGGACGAGACTTCCGCGTTGGAACAGAGCCAGATCGCTGTCGAGGACTTCTCCGGCCTGCTCCGCGCCGGGAATTCTTGATTCCACCAAGCGGCGCAGCAAGTTCCTGGAATCGGAGCTGTCGCTATATTCGCCCCCTGTGCGACCCAAGAGGCGCGGGATCGACACGTCGATAACGTCATTGAGTGCAAAGAACTCGTCATTGCTGTACGCCGCGCCAAAGGTCTGGTGTCCAGGCTGGCCGAAGAAGTTTGTGGTAATCCTAAGCTCGCCTACGTACGTGGTGCCTTCATCAAACACCGTGTCGAAGCCGCTTGTCATTGCCGATCCCTCGGTATCGATCGCGGAGAAGGTGATCATCGCTTTCTCGTTGGGAATGATGATAAGGGCTGCCCCCAATGTGGAATAGGGAGCGGTCATGGCGATGACCGGATTAAACGAGAAGGCTGTATTCATAAACTTCGTATCGCCGCGGCCATGCGCAAACTCGTTCATGTCGCCAACCGAGGTATCCAGCTTGCCGAGTGACAGCGCGAGATGCGGTGAAAGGAATTGGGTCAATTGGAAATGAGATAGCGCGAGGTCGTTGTCTGCCGGTTCCGGAAACAACGAGACCGTATTGACCGGCATCAGCGCCCCGGTCTGACTGTTGATGCTGTCTTCAAAGAATTGTTCCGCGCGAATAAACAGGAATCCACCAGGCCACAGGCCCATCTTCTGCGAATCGAATTTGAGCACCAATTCCGCGTTGCCGCCGTATTCCGAGCCGGAGGTCTTACCACCGTCCACGATATCGTAGTAGACTTGATTGATATTGAGCTCGACTTGGAGGCCGTGCTCCGCGAGCCATGTGCGCCCACCTCCCCAATCGCCGGTCAGACGGGAGCGCGCTCCGAACGCACCGCTGTAATCCTCAACAGGAAACATGGTGGCCTCTTCGGCGGCGCCTGCTTCGGAGACCGTCGTGCTCTTTGATGCGTCGGTTGCTTCGTCCGCAGACGCGGACAAAGACACCGCGAGGACAAGGAACGCGGCGAGCGTGAGAATCTGGTTGGGTCTAATCATTTTCAATGAGCCTTTTGCAGTGCGAAGGGTTAGCGTGTTCCACAGTAGCAGTGAATTTGAACAGGATGCGTGAGATACTCGAATAAACTTTTGCGCGATGTGTCTGAGAAACCGTTGGTTTGTATTGAGTACGAACAATCATTCTTCTTTCAGTACAGTCGCCAGGTGCGACTGTCGCGGCTGGGCACAGGCCTGTTCTGCGGAAGCGGAAAAGGACTTGCGCTGCATAGTTTGATATGGTTCCCCGACCATCCCGTCTCGCAGCACTTATGTAGCCTGCGTAGCTGGCCCAGTTGGCTGCAAACGACGACCGCACCCCCTCCCAGAAATATTTTATACTCGAGGTCGGCGCGATTTTCAAGCGGGAAGTCGCGATCTCGCTTGAAGAGCTTGATTCTGAGGGCCAAAACCTGGGCATGTCACTCGAACTCATTGGCTGCGTGGAGTCCAGCTTTGCTGCATACAATTAGCGCGTTTCCGCTTTACAGGAATTGACTCTGGACTACGGTTACAGACATACTGAGCATATGGCTACCAGTGAGAAAAAAGGGCGTAACGCCAAGGACATTGTATCTGCCACGGTTGCGACGCGAATCGCCAACCTTGTTGAAGACGACATAATCCAGGGGATACTCAAGCCGGGAGAGCGGATAAACGAGGTTGCCTTGGCCCAACGCTACAGGGTGAGCCGCATCCCCCTTCGGGAGGCCTTGCGTATCGTCGAAGGCCAGGGGCTCGTAGAAATCCAGCCGTTTAGCGGTGCGTACGTATCCGAACTGTCCAGCGAAGAGCTGGTCGACATAATAGACCTTCACGTGGCCCTTGAGAGTCTGGCGCTTCGTCTTGCGTTGCCGCGCTTGACCCCGGAAGATTTTCGTGCGGCCGAAAGTATTGCACGCAAGTCAGAACGTGAACCGGACGCGAAGCGATACCTCGATCTGGCCAATGATTTTTACACCATATTGTATGGCAGCGTTGCCAGGCGACACTTGCTGGATTTCATGGCGAAGCTTATGAGCAACGAGAACCGGTATCTTTATGCATTTTTTTCCGCATTGCGGATGTATCAGCCGGACCTGCCCCGGCAGCGCGATTACGTTGAGGTCTTGAAGAAAAAGAACCTCGAACAGGCGGTGAACTTCTTAAAGAAGTGGCGCCATGCGCAGTTGGAATTCATGATTCAGCACATGTCCACCGAGCGCCAGCCTTTGGGGGGCAGCTCGGCGAAAGCAAAGCGCACTCGAGCACCCCGCGCGCGGAAGTAGAACTTTCGCCCATCTGGCATGAGGTGCGCCTTCCTTTGAGCCTGCGCATGACGCCGGGCTGACAGCCCTCGCCTCTGCTTTCAAAGCCCTTCTCAGACGGCACTCGCTTTACCGTCGCCCATACGACCAATACACGCACCATTCCGCCGCGAAACCGCCGGGCGCGCGGCCACGTCTAATGGGCAACTGTATGCACTAAGCAACTTATTGTATGCAGGGCTTTATCCGTGATGCGGAGAGATCAATACGCAATCTCGGGAGGCGGCATTGGGTCGTCTTCTCGTTTGTATGCGATTGAATAACAGGAGAGAACGATGAAGCATATCAAGAACATTTCGGTTGCCAAGGCGCAGATTGGCGGAGGGGACATCGTGTCCTCGCTTTTGGCCTTCTTCAGCGACATTCTGGGGCAGTTCAAGAAGCAGTAGCCGGAAATTGCGGGGTGTCCCTGGGTAGCCGGGGACACCCCGGCACGCCTTCAATCCCATGCTTTTTTTTAGAACACCATTGAGCGCGCCGCACGCCCGCCTGGCGTCTGGCACTTTTGTGAAACTACATTCGATAGAGATGCTTTTTTTGAGCAGAAGGGGCGCGTAATGATCGAGGGAAAACGGTCGGTATTGATCACGGGGGCCACGGGGATATACGGCAGTTGGGTGTTGGCGGAAGCGCTTGCGCGCGGCTATCGTCCAATCGTGTTAATGCGTGAGAGCAGCATTGAACAGGCGCGTGATCGGTTAAATGCGGTGCTTGCCGTAGCAAACGGGGATAACAGGAGAAGCGTTGTTGACTTGGTGTGGGGAGACGTTCGGCGCCCGCAGTTGGGCATGGATTCCCGAATTGCTGACACTATTCTCAAGGAGATTGGCGCTGTAATTCACTGCGCGGGGTGTACGAGTTTCGATCCTAAAGACGACGCTACCGTGTGGGATACCAATGTGCGCAGTGTTGAGCATGTGCTCGCGTATCTCTCCGGTTCGAATGTCCCCCTTTATCATGTCAGCACCGCGTACGTTGCTGGGGGTCGCGAATGCACTGTGCATGAATTTGAGCTGGATGGGCGTTATGGCTTCACGAATACATACGAAAGCAGCAAGTGGCAAGCAGAGCGAATCATTTCCTCTGCATTTTTGCATGGAGCGGTGAGTGGCGCCATTTTCAGGCCTGGAATTCTCGTAGGGTCGAGCACAACCGGCGCGATTACCGATTTTTTGAATGTATACCGATTTTTGCGTCTCATCGACCTGGCATCCATACAGAGTAACCTTGGCGCGTGCAGCATTCGATTGGAAGCCAATGCAGACACTTTGTCCAATCTCGTGCCGGTAGACTGGGCCGCGAAGGCGTTATGGCAGATCATCGAACAGGCCGGATCGAATTGCCAGACGTATCACCTCACGAATCCAAATCCTAATACGATAGAAGAAATCCGGGTATGGGCGACGGAGAAACTGGCGGAGGTGAAGGCAGAGCTGAAATTCGTCGACGAGTTGGACGGCACGCTCTCCTTCATGGAAGGCTTTGCTGTCAAGACGTTGCGGCACTATCAGCACTACACGAAGAGTCAGCCCTACTTCGATACAACGAATACGCGTCGCGTGACTCGGACCAGTATTCCATTTCCTGAGATCGATAATCGGTTCTACGACAAATTGCTTTCCTACGCTCGATCCCGTGAATGGAAGAGCGCACTCAGCACAGTATCGAGCAATGCTCGCAGACGTGAAGGCGCTGCAAGCAAGCCCTGCCCCGTCAATCGGTCGTCAGCGCTTGCGACCGGTATACGAGCGGGCCTTGCGCTGTGAGCCGTTCCATTACGATCTTTTTCGCTGCAATCGTAACCACTTTCACTCTTCTGCAGTGCTCGGTCTGGCTGATGGACACACCTGCTTCGTCCGTCGGAGTATGGCCTGTAGTCACGACGGGCTTAACGCTGTGGGCCATGTACGCGTATGTTTTCGACGGGCATTCACGTCGCAATCACCGACGGCGTACGCATCCATCACGGGTTGCAGACACGAGCCTCGCAGTGAATTCGCTGAACTCCGAGATACTGGAGACCAAAATAATGGTGGCGATCGCCATTTCGTTTCTCGCGCCCGTCATGATGGCGTCCGAGGTTTTTAGTTACCGGTCCGGTCGTTCAGATTTGGCCGAGATACACGCGGGCACTCTCTTCACTGCAATGGGACTGGCTGTCGCGGTTGCGCTCGCCGCTGCAAACTACATGAGGTTGGTTGGGCCGCGCAGATTGCACCTCCTGGAGCGGCGGGGTATCAAAGCGCGTGGAAGTGTGCAGAACCTCGTTTCATCGTCCAGCGTTTCAGAGCGTGTACACATGGGGTGATGCGGCTGCGCACCTTATGATCGAATCGTGCTTTCGGAGATCGGCTCGGCGCCCGCCCAATCGGTAAGCTGATAGTGGACTTTACTGGCCGGAAACAATCCGGTGCATTCGGCCGATATCGCGCGCACAGTTTTGTCGTCGACCCGGTTACGATTGGCCCGGCGTCGGCGGAATGCTCTCCGGTCAGGAAAACAGCACCATGGCTACCTTTGCCAAGAGGTCAGGGGTTCGATTCCCCTCATCTCCACCATTTTTTGTAAGTTCAGGTTGATTCCCTAGTTGGGACCGGCTTTTTCGGGTATTGGCGCCTTTTTTGCCTTCCCAATCTATCCTTCCACTTCCTATCCGGCTTCGCCGACACCTCCTTTGTTTTTTGGGGCATTATCGCCGGTTGCCCGCATTGCGCACTCCAGGTGTTGATTGCGCGGAGCGTACCGGGAATACTGGTTGGGGGTGGTGCATTGCGTCACTTTTGAAAAATTGGTTCGTAACGCGCTTCGGGGTGATCTTATGACGACGCAGCTTGAGTCGGGTGCATTC
>CALEZK010000520.1 GCA_937928585.1 uncultured bacterium
GCAGGGCCACGATCACGCCTACCTCCGCACCTATCCGATGAAGAACGAACAGCGCGTCGGCTCTCCCGCGGAAGGCACCGTATACGTGCTCAGCGTTTCCGGCACGAAGTTTTACGATCAGGGCGACTTGCCCTATATCGAGGTCGGAATGACGAATGTCGCCACCTATCAGGTGCTCGACATTCAAATTGACGGCAATCGCTTGGTCTATCGCGCCTACGACGTGGACGGCAACAAGCGAGACGAACTCATCATCGAAAAATGATGCGTCACCCGTAGCGCCACCAGAACAGGAGCGCCACAAGCGCCAGCGGAAACAGCGCAACAAAAAACGCGCCCAGCCCGCCCGTCTTCATCAGCGCAATATGCGTTTCCTGCGGCGTCGTCGAAAGGATGAACGGCTCCTTGCCGCCAACCTGCAGCGTGCCCTGTGCAAGTTGCTGCCCGCGCGAAATCAATTCGTCCTCTTCCGTCAACGGGCCGTCATCTTCGCTGTCGATTTCCGGATCAGACGCATCGTCTTCGCCCTCATCGTCCGCGCCATCACCACGCTTGCTAGCGTACATACCAAGCGCGAGCAGGAAATCGCCCGCATACATCCGCTCTTCGCTATACCGAAACTTGGTGTTCTGCGTCCCCGACAACTCGAACATACCCTTGGCTGATTCCGTTGGCGGCACGCGTCGCGGGTTGCGTTCCTCCGGTTCCTCATCCGCGCCGTACCAAAGGCTCTTGTCCGTCGGCGTAACTTCCGCGCAGTCCGGATACACAACGCAGACCCCGGTGTCGTCGCGAAGCAGGAACGGTTCCGTACTGGTGACTTCGCGCACGGTGTCCCATCGCGACTGCGTGTTATTGCCTGAGCCGCGTATCCACTTCTCAACCTTTGCGTGATACCAACAGCACGGCGCAAGCGTGAGCGGCGCGGTCAATGCCCTGCCGTCAATTGCTTCAATCTCTCCTTCAATTTCACAATACCCATCTTCTGCCCATGCAATCTTCGAGGTCGGCATGCGCTGCACCAGCGCCCCGCGCTTCCGCGCATACACGCCCGCATACACCATGATCCCCGACATCGCAATCAAGAACGCCACCATCACCAGAAACACCAGCAAAGGCAGAGAAGCTATCATCACGAGCACTCCCCGATGCAGAGAACATAATCACGACAGCAATTTCAGCAGCCATCCTCGACCGCCACATCGCGCAATCCCCCCAACGGGAGGGCGGTCGTCCTCGACCGCTGTATCGCGCAGAAAAACCTAACACATTCCAAAACAATCACAGACGAGACCCAATCCGAAGCCATACACCCCAACCGTTCGATCGCCCCTCCAGCGGTCGAGGACGACCGCCCTCCCACATGCCTCGATTCCTATTCCTTGTTCCTGGTGGAGAGGCACTGCGGTCTGTTCAGGCCCATTTACAAGACAACAGAAAATATCGCAGAATGCTGTGTAACGATGGAGGTACACTACGTTGCTGCGACGGCGACCCGCACACGGCGTGAACGATTCCGATGGACCGACTATCGTGTTCGACACCATCTGCACAAAAGACCGTATTCCGTGGCTCGCCAATCCGACATGCCACACCCTACTCTGCCAAGTTTGGGTGGAATCTAGTGCATGGCTCGTTGGTCGCTACGTCATCATGCCCGACCACATACACCTGTTCGCTGCCCCAAACGTGCGCAACATCGATTTCGATTCATGGGTCGCCTATTGGAAGCGCAAGTTTAGTCTGGCGGCACAAAACCCCAGTCTGCGCTGGCAACGAGATCATTGGGATCGACGCATGCGGTCCAACGAAAGCTACGCCGAAAAATGGGACTACGTGCGCAACAATCCTGTTCGTCATGGCCTAGTTGGCAACTCCGACGACTGGCCCTACCAAGGCGAACTCAACATCTTAACCTGGTAATCCAACGGGAGGGCGGTCGTCCTCGACCGCTGTATCGCGCAGTAAACCTAACACATTCCAAAACAATCACAGACGAGACCCAATCCGAAGCCATACACCCCAACCGTTCGATCGCCCCTCCAGCGGTCGAGGACGACCGCCCTCCCGCACCACAACCTCGGGCCTACTTCAGCGGCTTCAAAACCTGTTTCTCATGCGCTCTAAAATCTTCGAAGCGGTGGAAGGTCATGAAATTCGCGTCGTGGGCGCGTTTCGCGCCGCCGAGTCCGTCTTCGAAGGCAGTCCGTGACACCGCGATAATGTCGTCGCCTTCAAAGAGCCAGTCCACGTATTGAAAGGCGTGATGCTCGACATCCGGGTGCGAGAGGAGGAGGGTGTGCATGGTCCACTTGCGCAGATCGCGAGAGGACATCAACACCAGGAAATTTCTAATCTTCGAATTGTCTACGTTCGGGTAAGACTTGAGCGCGGGCGTCGCAAGAGTCCAGTAGCGCTTGCTTTCTTCGTCAAATCGAATCGAAAACTTCTTTGCGCCGCCCGGAAAATCGATGAAATCGCGCTTTGGATTGAACGTAGCTTTCTTGCCATCCTTGCTGACGCGCACGATAGCCGCCTTCTCGCTTCCGGGCCGATAGTCCACGCGCAAGATGTTGTACATCTGCCCCCTGCGCACGACTGCATTGCCTTCGAGCCAGGCGTGAAACGTGTTGTCGAGCCACGCGGGATCGCGCGCAATGGAGTTCGAGAAGGTCCAATTCTCCGCCTTGAGCAGATCCGCGTCCACCGGCGCGCTCATCATGGTCGCTTGATAGATGACGCCCCACTTGCCGGGCGTCGCCGCCTTCTCGATTCCCCGCCAGAGCCGGCCTTTATGCGCGATAACCGGAACTGGCGCGGTGTGGTAATCACCAGGCATCAGCAATCCGCTTTCGCCGTCTTTGGGATCCGTCCACGTAACGCCGTTATCGTCCGACTTTCGAATCAATACGGGACCATACTCTTTGTTCACGCCGAGGAGGTACAAGGACCCGCGATGCACGAACAAGGTGGACCAGAGCGCGCCTTCGATGCGCGCGGTTTGCTTCCAGGTCGCGCCCCGATCTTCGGATCGGAAAATATTTGTGAATGCGTTCGTGTAATAGCCGGACTTCGGCCCGAACTCGTCGTGCGCAGCGGCATAGCTGCCGTCGGGATACACAGCGATCGTCGGCGAACCAACGTATCGGCCTTCGCTCGCCGGAATATGGTTGATAATGACGCCGGGAACCTTCGAAAAATCCGGCTCCGCGGCAAACGCGGCAATCGCCGCGCAGCACACGACACTTAGCAATCGAATTGACATTACAGCTCCTCCCTGACGCAAGATTGCACAACCCGGCTGACCCCAAGATCGCCAGCATACCGCAAAAGGGTTGCGAGCGCGATACTACGGGTCGCTCAGCATCCATTGGCGTTGATTGATGAGATAATCGGCCAACGCGGACGCCACCACTGCCGCGCCTGCCGGCGAAAAATGCCCGTCGTATTTGAAATAAAGTTCGGACTTATCCGGCGCGGCTTCCAGCGCTTCGGTGACGTTCACAAACGGAATTTCCGCGCGCGCGAATATTTCCTGCGTTACACGCACGTCCTTGTTAGGCTCGAACAGCGAGCCTTTCGTTTCCGCGTCGAATTCTTCCCAACCATCATCCATCGTCGCCATGGGAAAGGGGTGGGCGTACGCGATTAGGTCGACGCCGCGCGCCCGGCAATCATCGCGAATACCGCGTATGTCCTCTTCCATTAATCGATATGCCTCCTCCAACTCCGGATACCACTCGACCAACGATGCTTCGCGATAGGGGTTTCGTTTCGCGCGCTGCATGGGCTGGTCGTATCGGGCGTCAGGCAGGAACCGAAGATCGTTGATAACGTCCCGCGCGAGATCCGGCTTATCGAACGCGCTACTGATACCCGCGTAGATCCGGCTGTTCGATTGCAGCCACCGCTGGGTCAGCACTGGCCACTCATTCTGACGGCGAAACTCGTTAATGCGCGCTTCCCACGCCAAATCCGGCACCATGAGATACTTGTTCACGCGCGTGAGCGTGCCGGCCACGTCATTGGCGGGGAACACCTGCAAAATTACCAAGTCCGGCTCAAACTGAAAACCGCGCGCGTTGAGAAACGCACGCTCCTGCCAGGGGGCATATCCGCCAACGCCGCAATTGACGACCGTGATGCGCTTCGGCGGATTGGACGCATTCAGGCGTTTTTCCAACTGGTGCGGAATGTTTTGATCGGGCGTAAGGCCGTGTCCCATCGTGTAAGAGTCACCGATCATGACGATTCGGTATTCGTCGGCAGCTTTGGGGCCGATCTCTCGATCGCGAACCCCTTGAGACGAAATCAAGGCCTCAACCTCGAACGCTTTGTTGTCATTGTCTCGAAGATAGAACGCGCCGCGCGCGTTGGGGTTCAATGTAAAAATGTTCACCGGATCCGGGGCGTACATTTCCGACGAGACAACCGGCGGGGGAACAAGAAGCCGCGCGCCCACTTCGAGAACGACAACCGAGAATCCCAGCGAAACGAGCGTAAGGGCGGTGGTGCCAATCGCAGCAGCCATGCGGAGTGGATGTGGCGATGGAATGGCCTTTACGATGACCGCGCAGCACGCAAACCACAACACGCAGTCGTATACATCAAAGCTTCGGAACAACAACGAACCCGCGAGTAGCAGCGCGCACGCGGCGAAAAAAGGCCGCGCGGTTCGCCGAATCCACTCCTGGATGCGCGCCACCCGCGCATTCTCCGACACTTCGCGGAGCAATACGCCGTGCCAACACCAGTACGCCAGGAGTACCGCCTGTATCGCCAGACCAACGTCGGCGCCGGGAAACCGGGGCGCGGCAAACTCGATGAGGATGAGCAAGACGAGAAACCCCGTCACGAAGTACGTGACGCGACTTGCGCATACCGCCAGCATGGGGATGTACAGCCAACTCAATACCGGATGATTGCCGACCGCGCCATAGATCTGCTGCGCCCACAGCATCCCGAACGCCGTCATAACGATGCCGAACAGCGGTCGCGAAGCGATAGTTGCAATACGATTGGTCATTTCGAATTCTTTGGGCCTTTCATGCAAATACCTCTCACCGGCAAGACGCGGGAGACCGGTCAGTTCTCCTGACTATATCGTTGCGCGACGGGACCACGCGAACTGTTCGTCGTATTCCGGACAAGAGGACGTCGCAGCGCGCTGCGAACCGGGCGGTAAAGCGTGGGCGGCATTGAAGCACCGGGGTGCATCTGTTAGGCTGCGCGCGGTAACCGGATCACCGGGTGTTCACGCAATTCCCCATGTATATCCTTGGAATCTCAGCCTTCTATCATGACAGCGCCGCGTGCATATTGCGCGACGGCGAAATTGTCGCGGCAGCCCAGGAAGAACGGTTCACACGCATTAAACACGACCCCGCCTTTCCCAAGAATGCCGCCGCCTACTGTCTCGCAGAAGCGGGAATCGGCACAGACCAAGTTGATTACGTTGTGTTTTACGACAAACCGTTCCTCAAGTTCGAGCGTTTGCTGATGACCTACATCGGCACCGCGCCGCGCGGCCTGCGTTCGTTTGTCGATCAGATGCCGTTCTGGATCAAGGAGAAGCTGTTCACGCGCAGCGTCATTCGGCGCGAGTTGAAGTATACGGGCGAAGTGCTGTTCACCACGCACCACCAATCGCACGCGGCTTCCGCGTTTTTCCCCAGTCCCTTTGAAGACGCCGCGATCATCACGGTCGACGGCGTGGGTGAATGGGCCACGACAACCTACGGCCTCGGCCGCGGCAATCGCATCGAGATTAAGAAACAGATCAACTTCCCGCATTCGCTTGGCCTTCTATACTCCGCATTCACCTATTTCACCGGATTCAAGGTCAATAGCGGCGAATACAAACTCATGGGCCTTGCGCCCTACGGCGAACCCAAGTACGTGGACCGCATTTACAAGCACTTGATCGATCTGAAGGAAGATGGTTCTTACAAACTGAATCTGGAATACTTCGACTATTGCGCCGGGTTGCGCATGACAAACGAGAAATTCGGTGATCTGTTCGACGGCCCGCGCCGCGAGCCGGAATCCGCCATTACCCAGCGCGAAATGGATCTCGCCGCATCCGTGCAGGTTGTAACTGAAGAGGTGCTGATGCGCATCGCCCGCACGGCGCATCGCGAGACGGGCATGAAAAATCTCGTGCTCGCGGGCGGTGTCGCGTTGAATTGCGTTGCGAACGGAAAGCTGTTGCGCGAAGGCCCGTTTGACGACATCTGGATTCAACCCGCCGCGGGCGATGCGGGAAACGCGCTCGGCTGCGCGCTGTTCGCCTGGCACCAGATCCTCGGCAATGCGCGCACACCGGATCGGAGCAGACAGAAGGCCACGTATCTCGGCCCGTCCTTCTCGGACGACGCTATCGAAAAATACCTCAAGCAAACCGGCGCGCCCTACGAACGCTTCGACGACAACGCGCTGAGCAATCACGTCGCGAATCTGCTTGCAACGGAGAACGTCGTGGGCTGGTTTCAGGGGCGCATGGAATTCGGACCGCGCGCACTCGGCGCACGCAGCATCCTCGGCGATGCGCGGTCACGCGATATGCAAACAACGCTGAACCTGAAAATAAAATTTCGCGAATCGTTCCGGCCCTTCGCGCCTGCGGTGCTGGAAGAGCGCGCGTCGGACTATTTCGATCTCGACCGGGAAAGTCCATATATGTTGCTCGTCGCGGACGTCGCACAGCCTCACCTTCTTGCCGTGGACAGCGCCGCGAGCGGCTTCGAGAAATTGCGTATCGCCCGCTCCGACATTCCGGCGGTAACGCACGTGGACAACTCCGCGCGCATTCAAACGGTCAGGCGCGAGGACCATCCGCGCTATTACGACCTGATCCGCGCTTTCGAACAGCGGACGGGGTGTCCCGTCATCATCAATACTTCGTTCAACGTGCGCGGCGAACCGATCGTGCACACGCCCGAACAGGCCTACGCCTGTTTCATGCGCACGGATATGGATTACCTGGTGCTGGGCTCGTTCGTGCTGAACAAGAAAGAACAACCCGACTGGCGCGACACCATTCGCTGGAAGGAAGTCTACGAACTTGACTAACCCGGATTTTTCGCGCGCACATTCGATAAATCCGACAACCAAGGGGAAAGCAGGTGACTATGGAGTCTCAGGAAATAGCTTCTGATTACACGGTGTGCGGGTGAAAAACCTACACCAGACAATCTATGGGCTTTCTCGTGAGCATTTCTCACCGCTTGATACACTTCGTGCCAAAACATGGAACTTTGATGCGGTGATAGATGCGGACTAAGGCATTCAACGCGCCAAATCCCTCGTTGTCGCTCTGGCGATTTCGCATGTTCGGCGTAAAACTTGCCATCGCGCTCGGTCTAATCGGCCTCGCGCGGTGGTGGTGGACCACGCACTTCCCGCCGATTCAATTCGGTATCGTCGCGCTCATTCTCGTATTGGCCGTGGCGTTCCCCTCCGCGCTCGTTCCGGTGCATCGTGCTTTTGAATGGCTCATTCACTGGCTCAACCGCGGCATGACCTATACAGGAATGGGCATCGCCTTCTACGTGGTTATCACGCCCGCGGCGTTGCTTCATCGCATGTTTGCGGGCGATCCGCTGAAGCGGGCAATCGACGCGAAGGCCGAGACCTACTGGGAAAACCCCGACGATCAGCCGTCTGACATTGGTTCCTACCGCAATCAGTTCTGACGCCGTGTCCGGGTTTGTTCGGCCCGGCGGTTTCCGTTAGCATAGAGGGCGAGGAGTACCTGTTATGGAGTTTGTGAAGGAAATCTGGGCTTTCCTCCGCGTTCGCAAGAAGTTCTGGCTTGCGCCGATCATTCTTGCGTTGCTCCTCCTTGGCCTAATCTTTTTCACACTCGGGCCACCCGTGGTTTCCGGGTTCATCTACGCGCTGTAAGCCCGCACGATGGATCGCGAAAAACTTACAGCCCTGCTCAACGCCGTCGCGTCCGGTTCGGTCACCACCGACGACGCACTGGCGCAGTTGCGCTCGCTTCCGTATGAAGACATCGGCTTTGCGAAGGTGGACCACCATCGCAGCCTGCGGCAAGGCCACCCAGAGGCGATCTTCGGCGCGGGAAAGACCCCCGACCAAGTCGTGCAAATCATGGGCAAGATGCGCGATCGCGGCAGCAACGTACTCGTAACGCGCTGCTCCCCTGAAATCATTGCTGCGGCGAAGGCAACGTACCCCGCGGTCGTTGTGCATGAAATTGCGCGCGCGATAACGCTGACCAATTCCCCATCGCCGATTCGCGACGGCTACGTCGTTGTGGCATGCGCGGGCACCTCCGATTTGCCGGTTGCGGAGGAAGCCGTGGTCACCTGCGAGTTCAATGCGAATAAGGTCGAGCGCGTCTATGACGTTGGCGTTGCCGGATTACATCGCTTGCTGGATCAACACCAGATTCTCACCGGCGCAAATGCCATCGTCGTGTGCGCGGGCATGGAAGGCGCCCTTCCGAGCGTGATTGGCGGTCTGGTGGATGTCCCCGTCATCGCAGTGCCAACCAGCGTGGGCTACGGCGCGAACCTCGGCGGCCTTGCCGCGCTGCTCGCCATGTTGAATTCCTGCGCGTCGGGCATCGCCGTCGTAAACATCGACAACGGATTCGGCGCGGGCATGCTTGCGAGCATGATCAACGCGATCGCAAACAAGTAATTCAAACCCCGTTCTTTTTCTTTGCAGCAGGTGACTCAGCATGAAAACGATCTATTTTGACTGTTTCAGCGGCGCATCCGGCGACATGTTTGTCGGCGCTTTGCTTGACCTTGGCGTAGACTTCGATCGCCTGAAGGCCGCGCTGGACACGCTCGACGTCAGCGGATACACGATCACCGCGAAGAAGGTTAAGAAAAAAGGCGTGATGGCCACGCAGTTCAACGTCGCGCTTGATCCGACTGTGAAACAGCCGCATCGCCACCTGCGCCACGTCGTGGAGATCATTGATCGTGGCGCGCTACCCGATTCCGTGAAAGAAGCGGCGAAGGAAACCTTCCTGCGCATCGCGGAGAGCGAAGCGCAGGTGCACGGCTCCACCATCGAGAAGGTCCACTTCCACGAGGTCGGCGCGATCGATTCCATTGTGGATATTGTCGGCGCGCACTACGGACTGAACGAACTTGGCTCGCCACGGATCGTTGTTTCTCCCATGCACGTCGGCGCGGGCACGGTGGAATGCGCGCACGGTGTCATGCCCGTCCCCGCGCCTGCAACGGCGCTATTGTTGCGTGGCATCCCCACATATGGCGGCGACGTTCAGGCCGAACTGGTGACGCCGACGGGCGCGGCGCTGATGGCGCACCTCGCCTCCAGCTTCGGCGCAATGCCCACGATGACCATCGACCGCATCGGGTATGGCAGCGGCACGCGTGACCTCTCCGATCGCGCGAATGTGTTGCGCGCGCTTCTCGGCGAAGCAGCCGACGGATCTGCAAGCGGAGAAGAAGTCACGATCATCGAAACGAATATTGACGACATGATCCCGGAGTTGTTGCCCGTATTAATCGAAGAGGCCATGATGGCGGGCGCGCGGGACGTTTTCGTCACGCCGATCTCCTGCAAGAAAGGGCGGCCTGGGCATCTTATAACCGTGTTGTGCGACGCCGCGAAGTCCGACGCGATTGCGTCTGTGATATTCCGCAACTCGACGACGCTCGGCGTGCGGATTCGCACGGAACGGCGCATATGTCTCGACCGCGAGTGGAAAGATGCGGCGACGCCGTGGGGTAAGGTGCGTGTAAAACTTGGCGCGTTCCATGGCGAACAAACCGTTGCTTCGCCGGAGTTTGAAGATTGCCGCGCGGTCGCGAATGCCGCGGGCGTTCCGGTGTTGAAGGTGTATCACGCCGCCCTGGCCGCTGCCGTCAAGGGCGAATGGAGTGCGGACTAGCCCGCTTGCTCCGGCTTGCGCGCCGATCGGTGCGTTGCTGCGTAGATGACAAGCGCGACGCCTGCCGCGACGAGCGCGCTCAGGAAACTGGTGAACATGTACCGCAGTATGCCCGTACTGAACAATTGCGTGCCCATGTCCAGCAAACCCATCGACGGGTGCAGTGTGCACCAGGTGTCCGTGCCCGGTATCTGAAACTGTTGCACTCCTGAGTCTGGCGAAGATGACGCAACGAAAACGAGCAGCATCGACGGCAGAAAGTAATCGAGGAAACCGGTGGCCCACTCGAACGCGATGAACGCGAGCGCCGTCACGCCGACGAGGCGTTCGCGCAGCGGCGGGCAGTTGCACCACCAAATCCACAAGTAGCATGCCGCAATTAGCCATACGAAAATGACAATGGGGAACAATTGAGATACAACATTGTAAATTTGAGACCGGCCGCCATCGGGTTCCCAGTACGCGCGAGGCACGATTCTGACCAGCACAAGCGCGCCAACCAGTGCGCCAATTAATTGTCCTTCCGTTAAACCGGCAAGCCACGACTTTTCACCGCGCATGTACTGGCGCTGCACGCGTATAAGCAGCATGGCAATACCGCCCAACACGGCGAAGTTCAGCGGCATCCGGAGAATCAGCGACGTCAGCCCCGCGGCGCTGGGCAATAGCCCGA
>CALEZK010000521.1 GCA_937928585.1 uncultured bacterium
TTGTAACGCTTGCGGGTGTTCCTTCAATTGTTTTCGGCTTGTTCGGTCTTGGACTTTTTGTGCTGTTTCTTAACTTTGGGACCAGCATACTCGCCGGAAGCCTCACGCTGGCTTGCATGATCCTACCCACGATCATAGTCTCAAGTGAGGAAGCGCTTCGCGCTGTTCCGCAGACCTTGCGCGAGGCGAGTCTTGCGCTCGGCGCGACAAAGTGGGAGACGATTCGGAAAAGCGTGTTGCCCTATGCAATCCCTGGAATGATGACGGGGAGCATACTCGGGGTGGGGCGTGCCGCGGGGGAGACGGCTCCAATCCTGTTGACCGTCGCCGCATTTTTTCTGCCTCAGCTGCCGGGTTCCGTTTTCGATCAGGTGATGGCGCTACCTTACCATCTGTACGTGCTGGCCATGCAATTTCCCAACGCGGAGACCGTACGCCCGACGCAATACGGTACCGCGCTGGTGCTGCTCTTACTTGTTCTGGGGCTCAATATTGGGGCGATCGTGCTCCGGGCACACTTTAGGAAGCGGAACCGATGGTAATATCCATGCCTGCGGCGTTTTCGCTGGAAAAGGACACCAAACCTGTGGATCTCAAGCCCAAAGTCGAGGTGCGCAACCTCAACTTCTATTACGGCCAGACCCAAGCGCTGTTCGGTATTAATATTACCGTTCCCGAGAATCAGGTGACCGCACTGATCGGTCCCTCGGGGTGCGGCAAGTCCACGTTTCTGCGCACGCTCAACCGCATGAACGATATTATCGATGGAACCAGATTGGAAGGTTCAATCACCATCGATGGCCAGGATATTTACCGCTCTGGCACGGACGTGGTGACACTGCGCAAGCGCGTCGGTATGGTATTTCAGAAGTCGAACCCGTTTCCAAAGTCGATATTTGAAAACGTGGCATATGGTCCGAGGCTGCATGGAATTCGGGACAAGGCGGTACTGGCTGAACTTATCGAGCAAAGCCTTATTCGCGCAGGCCTCTGGGAAGAGGTTAAAGATCGCCTGTTGCGCAGCGCCCTGGATCTTTCGGGGGGGCAGCAGCAGCGTCTTTGTATCGCACGCGCATTGGCGGTAGATCCCGAGATTTTGCTCATGGACGAACCGGCTTCTGCCCTGGACCCGCGCGCTACGGCGCGAATCGAAGACCTCATAAGCGAGTTGCGGGATGAGTATACAATCGTTATTGTCACGCACAACATGCAGCAGGCTGCCCGGGTATCGGACTTTACGGCTTTCTTCATGGAAGGCAAACTGGTGGAATCAGACGTGACGGAGAAGATGTTTACCAATCCGAAGGAGAAACAGACCGAAGATTACATTACGGGCCGCTTCGGCTGAGCCCTAGAGAGGTAGAGTCCTTTGTCGGTTCACTTTTTGAGGGAAATTGATCGCCTGAAGAAGCAGTTGCTGTCCTTGAGCGCCTTTGTGGAAGAAGGCGTCGAGAAAGCCGTGCGCTCCGTTCGGGATCGCGATTCAAACCTGGCTCGGCAGGTTATTGATAATGATGGCCGAATCGACGAACTGGACGTGGATATTGAGGAAGAGTGCCAAAAGATTCTCGCGCTGCACCAACCTGTCGCGCACGATCTCCGCTTTATCATCGCGATCATCAAGATCAACGGCACGCTTGAACACATCGGCGACTGCGCAGTGAACATCGCGGAGCGCGCCTTGTTTCTCGCGGAAGAAGAACACGTCGACATTCCCTTCGATTTTACAGGCATGGCGGAGAAAGCCCGAAACATGCTGCGCCTTGCGCTCGATGCGCTGGTCAATCAGGATGAGGGCCTTGCGTATCGCGTGATTGCGGCGGACGATGAGGTCGATCAGATTAACCGCGATATGTACGGCCAGGTGAAAGATGGAATTCGGAACCATCCCGAACATCTTGAAGCCCTGATTCATTTGCTCAGTATTTCCCGACTTGTGGAACGCATCGCCGACATGGCGTCGCACGTCGCCGAAGAAGTCATCTACTACGTTAAAGGCGATATCGTCCGCCATAAAACCGAGCAGTTCCTCTCTCAGATCCACTCCGGCGGCGTATGATTCGAAACGGCGCTTTCCTGGTGCTGTGGGCTTTCCTTTTCGCGCAATTCTCGCACGCCACGGAACCTGTCCAACCAACGGATGTCTCCGCAGACCTGAGGGCGATTGTTGTCGAGAGTCAGGTGCCAGGGTTGGTCGCTGCGCTTGTCAATACCGACAGAATCGTCGCAAGTGGCGTTGCCGGGTTCCGTCGCAGGGGATCACCTGCGATGATTTCAATCGACGACAAGTTCCACCTCGGTTCGTGCAGCAAGGCCATGACCGCGACCGTTGTCGCGATGTTTGTAGAGGAAAATGAACTGAGTTGGGAAACGCCAGTTACGGCTATTTTCCCGGAGTGCTTCGACACTCAATCGCATGATTGGGGTCAAGCGACGATTACGCACCTTCTGAACCATTCCAGCGGCAGCCCGCACGATCTACGCGACAACGGACTTTGGAAGCGGCTATGGCAGCGAAAGGGAAGCGAAACGGATCAGCGTCTTCTACTCGTGCGTTCGGTCTTTTCAGGGAAGCCTGTAGACCCGCCGGGAACCAAGTATGTTTACTCAAACGCGGGCTATGCCATCGCTGGTGCGATCGTAGAGCGCATCTCGCGCGAGTCGTGGGAATCAATCCTGAAACAGCGATTGTTCGATCCGCTTGGTATGGAGTCCGCCGGTTTTGGCCCGCCCGGATCGATTGGAATGTTGGAGCAGCCCAGGGGGCATCGTGAAAACGGAGAAGTGGTAGAACCCGGTATTGAGGCAGACAATCCTCCGGCTATCGCTCCCGCAGGAACAGTACATTGCTCAATTGGAGATTGGGCCAAGTTCATTCAACTTCACCTCGACGCCGCGGCGGGGAAGCCTCGCCTGTTGTCGGCGGAATCGTTTCAAAAATTACACACACCGGCGAACGATCTTTCCCCGGCATACGGAATGGGCTGGGGCGTCGTCGACCGAGACTGGGCGGGTGGCCGGACGCTCACCCACAACGGTACGAATACAATGTGGTTTTGCGCGGTATGGATGTCCCCGCAGAAGGGTGTTGCCGTAATGGCGGCGACCAACCAGGGAGGCAAAGCGGCGGAGAAGGCGGTAGACGACGCAGTATCGATGTTGATTCGGAAGCACCTGCCTAACTCCTGACCGACTAATTGCCGTCGGGTGCTTCATGGCCAGCGCGCTCAAACCGCGTTGCTAGCGATTCTTGATTCAATTCGCTATCATCCCGCCTTTCTATTGACCCTTGATTCTCGAAAGGACGACGTATTTCCATGGCAAAGACGAATCCGAACTACGACAAACTTCAGGCTGGCTACCTTTTTCCGGAAATCGCGAAACGAACGCGAGCATTTCTCGCCGCGAACCCGGGCGTGTCCGTCATGCGACTCGGCATTGGGGATACAACGGAGCCGCTTACGCCCAGCGTCATTGCGGGGCTTCATCGCGGAGTGGATAAACTCGCGGACGTCAAAACCTACACGGGATACGGCGCAGAACAGGGGAATTCGGATCTCCGTGCGGCCTTGGCGAAGCGATATGCAAAACACGGTGTCCAACTGGATGATGATGAAGTCTTTGTGAGCGATGGCGCCAAGCCCGATTCTGCCAATATTCAATCCATCTTTAGCGTTGACAATGTCGTCGCCATACAGGATCCCGCATATCCGGTCTATGTGGACAGCAACGTAATCGCCGGACGTACGGGGGATTGGAACGGCAAAGGCTTCGACGGATTCGTATACATGCCGTGCAACGAATCAAACGGATTCTTCCCCGAATTGCCAAAAGGCAAAGTGGACCTCATTTATATTTGCAGCCCAAACAATCCGACGGGCGCAGTCGCAACAAAATCGCAATTGAAGACATTTGTGGACTACGCCCGCGCCAACAAGGCAGTGATAATATTTGACTCGGCGTACTCGGCGTATATCTCAGATCCAGCGCTCCCGAGAAGCATTTTCGAAATCGAAGGCGCGAAAGAGTGCGCAGTCGAATTGAGCAGTTTCTCGAAAGAGGCAGGCTTCACCGGCGTGCGGCTTGGTTGGTCTATTGTGCCGAAGTCGGTGGTTTGCGAAGACGGAGAGCCTGGAAAACTTCATCGGCTGTGGAATCGACGCCAGACTACGATGTTCAACGGGGCTTCGAATATCGTCCAAGAGGGCGGTGTCGCCGTGCTTTCCGCCGAAGGGCAGTGCGAATCACAGGAGATGGTCGACTATTATATGAACAACGCCCGCACCATAAAATCCGGACTGGAGTCCATTGGCCTGACTGTGTTTGGCGGAGTAAATGCTCCTTACGTTTGGCTCAAGACCCCGAATGGGCTTAAGTCGTGGGAATTCTTCGACAAACTCTTAAACGAGGCGCATGTGGTTGGAACGCCGGGCTCGGGTTTCGGACCAAGTGGAGAGGGGTATTTTCGCCTTTCGTCCTTCGGGCATGCGGAAGATGTCGCCAAGGCTATGGAAAGCATACGAACGCAGCTAAAGATTTCATAAAGTATTCTAAACTAGAAGTTTACGCTAAATCCTGCCTCCGATCTAATGCCCTCAGGGCGTGAGGTCGCTTTCTTTACTACATTTTGTATGTTACTCGAACTTCGTGTACAATATCGGCGGTAGGTCTTCTAGGTTTTCGCGCTAAACGTTGCCATGGAAGCAACTTTCGCGCCTATTCAAGTATTCATTGCATATGATGTTTGAAGATTTGAACGGGAATACCTGACCTTGGTATGCTTTGTTCTGTATATGTGTTCGTAGGGTTTTTGGAAAAGTGGAGGAGGAAATACTCTCATGTCGTACTTGCGGAATGGACTTCTAATTGCTCTGTGCGTCGCGGTGACGCTGACCGTCTCGTCTGGTTGTTCCCGGAACAAGAAACCAATCGAACCGATTCAGCCGGCACTTGATTCGGGCGCTGGCGCGGGTTCGGAAACAACCACCGGCACTGGACTTCCCGGCGTGGATCAGGAAGGCCTCAGCTTTGTGAGCGCCGGTGTGAAGCCGATTTACTTCGATTACAACAGTTATGCGCTTCGTCCGGACGCGTTGGCAACGTTAAAGGCGAATGCCGAAGTGTTCACAACGCAGCTCGCAGGCTCGTACATTCAAATTGAAGGACACTGCGATGACCGCGGTACGCAGGAATACAACCTTGCACTCGGCGAGAAGCGCGCTCTTGCAGCTCGTGACTATCTGATCAAGCTTGGCGTCGGTGGCGATCGCATCATCACAATCAGCTATGGTGAAGAAGTGCCGGCAGACCCGGGCCAGAACGAGTCTGCGTGGGCATTGAATCGCCGCTGCGAGTTCAATCGGGCCAACCGCTAACAACGGGGGTAGGAAGTTATGCGTGGTTTAAGTTTGTCTGTGTTGGGTGTCGCTGCGCTTGTTGGGGCAGGGTGCGCCACAACCACGGGCGGTGATCAGGTTGCAAATTCGGTGTACGCAACGCATCGAATTGTGAAAACTTTGGAGACCGACCTATCCGCCCGTGTGGATAAGCTGAATCAGACCGCCGCTGACCTGTCGGCGAAGGTGGATGCCAGCGATCAAACCACGCGCCAGCTTCAAAGCCTGATGGAAGAAAACCAGGCGAAACTGAATGCCATGCAGAAGAACCTCGACAGATTGTCGCAGGTCGTGTATCGGCAGTTCGGGTTGTCGCCGGGTAGTGGCGGGGTGAAAATCGAAGGTACAGGAGTCGAACCTCCCACGACGACAACGCCGATGGGTGCGACGCCAGTGCCGGCACCCGGATCTGCGGTTGCCCCGGGCGAACCCGCAGCGCAGACTTTGGAGACGACGCCACCGGCCGCACCAAGTTCTGATGCTGCGCCAGTGGAGCCACTGAGCTCGAATGCAGCGGCGGACTACAAGAAGGCCTCCGAGGCCTACATGAACGACAATTTCGAGGAAGCGCTGGCACAATACACCCAGTACTTGCAGAAGTATCCCACAGCGGAAAACGCTGGAAATGCCCAGTATTGGAAGGCGGAATGCCTTCGCAAGATGGGGCAGTGGGAACAGGCGGTGCGGGAGTACGATACGATGCGTCAGTCATTCCCGTCCAGTAAGAAAGTCCCGCCCGCGATGTTCTATCAGGCAGACTGCTATCTCCGGATGGGGCAGCAGCAGCGCGCAATTGACCTGCTGAAGGACCTGTCGGTCAACGAGAAATATGCTACCGATGCGGCTGCCGAGCAGGCCCGCGGCAAGCTGAAGGAGTTGCAGGGACAATAGCCCTGCCGATATTATCTTTTGCGGCGCGCTGAACGGTAGGCGATCAGCGCGCCGCGATTCATTTCCGCGGATTTACAGGAATTCGATGGGATACTTTTTAGGCCTTGATGCGGGCGGCACGAAGACTTTCTGTTTGATCGGCGATGCCGCTGGTAGTGTTCGTGGCTTCGGACGTGCGGGCACGGGGAACTATGAGGTATACGGCATTCCCGCAGCACTCGCAGAAAATCGGAAGGCCGTGGAAATGGCGTTGAAAGACGCGGGCTTGCAGCTTGCGGATATCGATGCTATCGGACTTGGGATTGCCGGCGCGGACATTCCCGACGACTACGTGATGCTCGAACGCGAGATCTTTAGTCCGCTGTTCGGCTCTATTCCCAGGGATTTTCAGAACGATTCTATGGGAGGGCTTCGCGGTGGCACGCCGTCTCCATTTGGCATTGTTATCGCCTGTGGCACTGGATGCGTATGTGCGGGCAAGAATGCCGCTGGAGAACACACGCGCGTTGGGGGCTTGGGCGGCGAATTTGGCGATGAATGTTCAGGCACTCAGATAGGTGAAGATGGACTGCGCCGTGTTTGGCAAGCGAGAGACAATATAATCCCCCCGACTTTGTTGACCGAAAAATTTGTGCGCCGCTCAGGTTGCGAAGATGTAGACTCGCTTTTCCTTCGGCTCTACCGAAGGGAATTGACGCATACTGACCTACAGCCGATGGCCACGATCGTTTTTGAAGCAGCAGCAGAGGGCGATGCAGCGGCGATTGAAATTTTACAGCGCGGAGGCAAATACCTTGCCTCCATGGTAAACGCTGCTGCGCATCGCCTTGACATGCGCAACGACGCTTTTGACGTCGTTATGGCGGGGAGCGTGTTTAAGGGGAGCAGTAGCCACCTGATCGATACAATGCGGATGGAAATTCAGGCGGTGTGCCCCAAGGCGCGGACGATGATGCCCATGTTCGAGCCCGTCGTAGGCACGCTTTTGATGGGAATGGAACTGTGCCTTGAAATCACCCCTGAAATCTATGAGAATCTGCGAATATCGTTAGATGCAGCGGAAAAGCGCTACAACGTGAATTTTAAGGCAGAAAAGTAACAATGAAAGTACGTTCCTCGCATATCGTCGTCGCGATTCTCCTGCTGATAGGTCTTCTAGTTGCTTTTGCAGTGCTACAGGAGATGCGCGCGAATAAACCCGTATCCGAAAGGACTGATGATTTTCTGCAAGAAGTTGAGCGAATTCGACAGACGGGTGGTGGCTCCAAAGAAACTGCCGGAATACTCGCCACTAAAGAAATTGATATTGCCGACAGCCCAAAGATCGAGTTCGAGGTACCAGTTGTAGATATGGGCACAATCGCGCGCGACAAAGTCGCAACTCGGAAGTTGGCCGTTCGCAACGTCGGCAAGATGCCGCTCGAGGTTTACGATATTCAGACTTCGTGCCCCTGCACGCACGGAGACTTTGCGGAGGCTGTTCGGAGAGCGGATGGAAAGTCCGTCACCACCATTCCGCCCAACGAAAAACGGGACATGATTATTACGGTCGATCCGGCTCTTATCTATGGTTTCGAGGCGGAAAAGACCCTCAGTGTCGCATCAAACGATCCTGCAAAGGCGCTTTCCATCATTGAAGTGGTGACGAAAGTTGATCCGGAGTTTGAAATGGTGCCGCCGCTGCTTGAGTTTGGAGGCGTCCCGGTAGGGCAACCAGGGGAGGCACGGGCGATTATCCGTCAGTTAATGAGCGATCCTCTGGATATCACAAGCGTTCAGCTCATCAATCCAACTGGAAACGCCGCGGGTTCGACAGCTGGGAAAATGGCAAACTTTATTTCCATGGAACTCGCTCGCTTGCCGGAATCAGCGTGGAAAACGCCTGGGCGCACGGAATGGGAGCTAATTGCCCGAATAGCGCCCGAAGCACCTCCCGGCCCAATCGACGAAATGTTTTTCATAAATTCGACGGCCCCGCGAATTCCAAAGATTAATGGCCATATTCGGGGGATCGTTCAGAGGTTTTACACAGTAACGCCAACAAATCTTTCGGCGCGTGAGCCGGTGGTTCCGGGCCAATCGAATGTCGCAAGATCGGTCGTAAGCGCGCAACGGGATATCTCGATAACCGATCTGTCCATCACGGGAGATGATCTCGTTGTTGAGGCGATTCAAAGCGAGAATAAAGTCAGCGCCGAGATTAGGCTTGGCGTCAAACCGACGGCCAAACCTGGTTTGAAGACCGAAGACGTCTATTTTCGTATAACGGAGACCGCAGGGGCAATTCCACATAGAATGCGCGCAATGGTTTCTGTGGAAGCCGGAACACCTGCGGCGACTGAGGGGCAGTGAGTGCTATTCTTCGGAAGGAAGAAGGACAAGAACGCAGGTCAGCCGACCAATCCGCTGGTGGCGCGACGCGCATTTTGCAGCGTTTGCGATACAGAACAGATGTTTTCCAAGTGTTGGAAGCGCGCAGCCATGGTGCGACAATGCACCGGTTGCGGTACCACATTGGAAAATTCAGGACAGTTCTATCAGGATTTCCAGCCACAGTGTCCACATTGCGCGGAGTTTCTCGAACACCCAGGGTTTGACTACGGTATCTGCGATGTATGCGGGTCCAAATTCGAATTGCCTGACGGCGCAAAGCCCGGCCTGCTGCCAAATGCCGAGCAACGCAAGCGAATGGGTATTTTCGGCAAAATTAGAAACAGATGAAAAGCGGTAGGAATGAAATACGACGACGCATTGTCCCGCCTTGCGCAATTTAATCAAGACCACGTCCTGAGATTCTGGGACGAAATAGAACCAAATCGGCGCTCGGAGCTCCTCTCCCAGATTGAATCGATCGACCTGCCCTTGATGAAGCGGCTCGCAGACGAATGGATACTCAGCGAGCCACCAGCCGAACGTTTCGCCAAGATCGATCCCGTTCCGACGATTCCCATGGCAGATATGGCCCAGCCTTTCGCGCGTGAAGCCTGGGACGCGGGCGAATCGGCCTTGCGTTCCGGGCGCGTAGGGTTGCTCCTGGTCGCGGGCGGTCAAGGCACGCGTCTTGGTTTTGATGGTCCTAAGGGGGC
>CALEZK010000522.1 GCA_937928585.1 uncultured bacterium
GAACACGATGGTCGCGTGCGAGCTTGCTTTTCAGTTGGAGGAAGTGGGTTTCGAGCTGGAGCTTGTTGATGCCTGGGGTTGTGTATGCGCTCAGCACCTGATTGAACTTCAGCCAGTCATCCATGAATTCGCGGTTGCGCGCAATATATCCGTCGAGTACTTCGATGCCGTGAACCTGCGGTTTTTTGCCCATGGCGAAAGTGACTCCGAATGCCGCCGACGAAACCTGCCCCTTGCGGATTCGTGGTGCGCATATAGTATGCGAGCGAAGGCGAATTACCAAACGAAGGGAATGACGGCTTTTCTGTTGGAAGGATAGTCGGCGAATTGATCTCGGTACCATCGATGATTCGAGATGGCACGCGGAAGCAGGTTTGCGGCGGTCCAAATGGCGAACACAAGGCCGCCAGGCGACCAGGTCATGAGTGCCCAGCCTGACCATTCAATAATCTCGCCCAGGTAGTTTGGGCAGGACACCCAACGATATAACCCGCCATGCGGAATGCCGTAGCCGGTATCCCGGTTCTTACGAAGATTGATGAGCGTTCGGTCCGCCGTGATGTTGATGAAAAGGCCTGCCGCGAATATCGCGATACCGGCGAGAAAGGCCGGTGAGGTTAACCAGGTGGAATCGTATTGCTCCGCGTTCCAGGCAAGGTAACGCCCATTGATGTACCCGTTGAATACATTGAATAGCATGCCGGAGAACATGACGGCGACGGGCATGCGCTTGCCGCGATCCTGGAGTGTGAGGGGAAAGATATAGGTGCGGTAAATGTAATGCACCTGCCACGCGCCGAGGAGTAGCCATACGATGCTGGCGCCCGGCGCGCGCGCGGTCAAGTAAAACGCAAGGATGGAAAGTACTGCAGGCGTTTCCATCAGAATCCAGCCGATGCGGTTTGGAATGGTTGGCCCCCACCCCTGTCGGATGTGGCGGCCATATGGGGCTGGAACGAAGAAGAGATATACGAAGACGAACGCGGCGGAGAGAAGGCCCGCGGCCGATATGTACGGATAGAATTGTTGCTCAGTCATGAAGTGACCGCTCCTCGGGTTGCCAGTGCGTCACAAATTCTGTCGAAGTAGTGGAGAGGGAGACGAACGCGTCCCATCTCCGCTTTGCCTTTGACTTCGCCGTGACAATCCGACCCGCCAGTGATTAAGAGGCCGCGATCCAGGGCAAGTTGCGACAGCATCTCGGAGAGTCCTGGAGAATGCTTGGAGTGATACGCCTCGAGTCCATCAAACGGCATTTCCAGCAACGAAGACAGTTTTCGTTTGGGCGCTCCAATGCCGGGATGCGCGATGAACGCAAGCCCGCCCGCGGCATGTATCACGTCAATGGCCGTGGCGCACTCCATCTTCACCTGTGCGACGTATCCGGGTTTGCCGCGTTGCAGGAACTTGTCGAAGGCCTGTTGAACTGATTTGACGTGGCCGGCAGCGAGGAGCGCCTGCGCGATGTGCATGCGGCCGACGACGCCGTCGTGCGCTGTTGCATCGAGGGATATTGGCATGCCACGCGCGGCAAGCCGCTCTAGAATGCGCTCGGCCCGCTGTGCGCGCGAAGCGCGCATTCGATCAAGGGATTCCAACAGCGGCGGGGCGTCAATCTGCACGCCAAGCCCGAGGATGTGGACGTCGCCATGATCAAAGTGTGCGCTGAGTTCTGTTCCGCTGAGGAAACGCAGGCCGGCGCGTTTTGCGGCTTCGGCTGCGGCGGCAACGCCTTCGACTGTGTCGTGATCGGTAATGGCCAAAGCGGAGACACCCGCCTCCATCGCGCGCTCGACCACCCGTTCGGGCGTGTCACTGCCATCGGAATAAAGCGTGTGAAGGTGAAGATCGGCGAAGCCGGTAGTCATTGGTCCTTCACGCGATCGAGCACCGCGTTGATGAAGGCGGGGGACTCGTCGGTGCCGAATTGCTTGACGACTTCGATTGCTTCATTCATGGCCACGGAAGTCGGGACATTGTCGCCGTAACGCATCTCGTACAACGCTACGCGCAGGACGTTCCGCTCGATACGTCCGACGCGGTCGGGGGTCCAGCGATCGAGCGCGCCGTCGATGATGGCGTCGAGTTCTTCGCGATGCTCCATGACGCCGCGCACCAGCGAATCCGCGTATGCGCGCACGCTGGCCCGCGCGGGGTGGCTGTCCCAGAACTGGTCCAACACTTCTTCCCACGAATACGCGGTGAATTCCAACCCAAACAAAAACTGCATGGCGCGTTCGCGCGCTGCGCGGCGCACCTTTGGGCTTATCGCGTTCACAACTGCTCCATTAGATTGGCCATTTCGATAGCGGTCATCGCGGCGTCGAATCCCTTGTTGCCGGCCTTGGTACCGGCGCGTTCGATGGCCTGTTCGATGGTGTCGGTCGTCAGTATTCCAAAGATTACCGGCACACCGGTTTCGTATGCGGCATGCGAGACACCTTTTGCCGCTTCGCCCGCGACGTAGTCGAAATGGGCCGTGCTTCCGCGAATTACCGCGCCAAGCGTAATGATCGCGTCATATTTTTTTGAAGCAGCGAGCTTTTTCGCAATCAAGGGTACCTCGTAGGAACCGGGCACCCAGACGATTGTGATCTCGTCGTCTTTCACGCCGTGACGTTTCAGGCCGTCCAGTGCGCCTTCGAGCAACTTCTCTGTAATGAATGCGTTGAAACGCGCCGCGACAATGGCGTATTTCTTGCCCTTTGAGATCAACATGGCTTCGATTATTTTCGGCATTCCAGCCTCCTCTTTCTAAGGTATTAACTAGTCGGTTTTGCTTTATCGGTTGCGAGAGCATCGAATCGCCAAGGCAGTTGATACCTGTATTCATTTGCTTTCATGTCTTTGGGTGGATCATGAAATCCACCTGCCGTATAGAACATGTATAGATTGATGCTCTCAATAGGAGTTGACCCAGGAAGCAGGGTGGTGACCGCGAATTGGACATATCCGATGAATGGAATCTGCTTTTCAAAGAAAGTTTTGTCTTGCTGCAATATCCAGGATACCGCAGCTTCTTCATCGTTCCGCCATGGCACGTCGAGAATCTGATACGCTTGGAGGTATTGCTTGTAACGCATAGAGTCTTTATCCGGTATCTCCAATCTCCCGATATGCGAAGGACTTTCGAGATGGGATAGCTTCTTTTCGGACAGCTCGAATTCAGACCAATCCGACCAGTTTTTTCGGTCCGGGCTGTACCGTGCGAGTAGCTTGGATTCTGGCTCCAACTTCGAAGTGCCGACGAAGTCGAAGGCCATTGGAGGCACCACATCAATCCGGATCGAAAGTTCTTCGATGGTTCTCCAGCTCCATCCAACCGCGATAGGTTCTGTAGTCTCAATCCGAATTGCACGTTTCTTGCTGGATGGTCCGTTCCATGCGAGGCCCTTTTCGGTACACCTAAACACTTCTGGGTCATTCCATGTGACCTGTTTGCCCGTGGAAGGCGATTGCGTGAAATCGAACGTCAAATCTCGAAAATGTAACAGTTCAGATTCTGCCGACGTGGCGGCAAGCAGGCACAGAACTACCGCGTGCGATCTCAATCGTAGTGCTGAAAGGGAATTCTTTTGGACCAAGCAGATCATGTCAGCAAGTGGCCCAGTTTTTCTTTTTTGGTTCTCAAATACTTTTCGTTTGCAGATGTTGGCGGCACAATCAGCGGGACACGGTCGGTAACGATCAGGCCGTGCGCTTCGAGTCCTACGCGCTTGCTTGGGTTGTTGGTGATAAGGCGCATGCGTTGGACGCCAAGGTCGCGCAGGATTTGCGCGCCGATGCCATACTCGCGCGGGTCGGGGCGGAAACCGAGATGGAGATTGGCTTCGACGGTGTCGAGGCCCTGATCCTGTAGCTCGTATGCGCGCAGTTTGTTTACGAATCCGATGCCGCGCCCTTCCTGGCGCATGTAGAGCAACACGCCACGCCCTTCGTTTGCGATCATGCGCATGGCTGCTTCGAGTTGTTTTCCGCAGTCACATCGCATGGACCCGAATACGTCGCCGGTCAGGCACTCGGAGTGAACCCGCACGAGGACGTCGTCGTCCTCCGTAAAGGTGCCGGTGACGAGCGCTACATGCTGCGCGTTGTCAATGGCAGTCTCGTAGGCGCACATGCGAAACGTGCCGAATTCGGTCGGAAGATTTGTCTCTACGACGCGGTTCACCAGTTTTTCGTGGCGGCGGCGGTACTCGATGATTCGCTCTACTGAGCAAATTTTTATGCCGTGCCGTTTGGCGAACTCGGTGAGATCGGGCAGGCGCGCCATCGAGCCATCGTCATTCATGATTTCGCAGATCACCGCGGATGGATTGAGGCCGGCCATGCGCGTGAGGTCGAGCGAGCCCTCCGTCTGCCCGGAGCGCACCAGCACACCGCCTTCCCTCGCGCGCAAGGTATGGATGTGACCGGGCGTGACGATGTCGTCGCGCTTCGACGCAGGGTCGATTGCCACTTGAATCGTGCGGGCGCGGTCGTATGCGCTGATTCCTGTCGTGATGCCGCTTGCCGCCTCAATCGGGGTGTGGAACGCGGTACCGAAACGCGAACGATTTTCTTTTGCAACCGGTTGCAATCCGAGATACTCGATGCGCTCCGGCGTCAAGACCAGGCAAACGAGGCCGCGGCCATGGGTTACCATGAAATTGATCGATTGCGGCGTGACTTTCTCCGACGCGATCACCAGATCGCCTTCGTTCTCGCGATCCTCGTCGTCAACGAGAATGATCATGCGGCCCGCGCGCAACTCGTCGAGCGCGTCTTCAACTGAGCATAACACTGTGTCGTTCTTGGGCATACCGTACTTTCTTACGCGAATCCGTGGCGCCTGAGTTTTTCAAAGGTCAGGCCGCTGCCTGACATGTTTTTCATGAACTGGAAAATGTGTTTCGCGAGCATGTCAGCTTCCATGTTTACCGGATCACCCGGACGCCGGCAGCTTAGCGTGGTCTTTTGCAACGTCGCGGGGATTATCGCGGCGTCGAAAGTGTCGCCCGTGGGATCGACAACCGTCAGACTAATGCCGTCGATGGCGATGGAACCTTTGGAGACCAGGTAGCGCGCAACTTCCGGCGGGGCCTGAAACCGCCAGAGCGCGAAATCGCCCTGCGGCGTGATTGAGTGCACGCGACCAACGCCGTCGACGTGTCCCTGCACAAAGTGGCCGCCCATGCGTGCGCCAGCGGTTAGCGCGCGTTCCAGATTGACCGCATCGCCGGGCTTGAGGCGATCCAGCGTCGTGCGCTTGAAGGTCTCCGGCGAGATCTGCGCTACAAAACCGTCAGCATCGAACGACACTACGGTCAGGCAGGTGCCATCCACGGCAATACTGTCGCCTTCGCGCACGCCTTCAAGCACAGTCTTTGCGAGAATCGTTACATCCGATCCAGAGCGGCGCGATACCGCGCCAATTTCTTCTATGATTCCAGTGAACATTGTTAAATCGCCTTTACGTAGGCTTCGACGAGAATGTCCTCGCCTACACTTCTCGCGGTCATGCGCTCAAGCTGCACCACATCGGACATGCGCTCGGCGCCTTCGCCTTCGACTGCGGTAATGGCGTCGCGGCCGCCGATGATCTTGGGCGCGATGAAAAACATGACTTTGTCGACGATGCCCGCAGCAAACGCGGAGGCATGGGTCGTGCCGCCGCCTTCGATAAGCACGCTGACAATTTCGCGTGCGGCAAGTTCGCGCATGAGCGCGGCGAGGTCGATGCCGCCAAGGCCATCAGGCACGTGAATCACTTCGTCCGCGCCAGTAAACGCTACGCCCTCCGGCACCGCAACCCAGGTG
>CALEZK010000523.1 GCA_937928585.1 uncultured bacterium
TGTCCTTCTCCCGCAATCCGTCGGCGGCGCAGTAACCAATGTCGCGCTTCAAATCATGGGCAAGGTCGCGGTCAACCTGAACTACACCGCGTCGAACGAATCGGTCGCATCCGCCGCGCGCCAATGCGGCATCAAGCATGTACTCACGGCCCGCGAATTCTTGCAGCGGGTGCCAATCGAAGTGCCGGGCGAAACGGTCCTGCTCGACGATGTGAAAAAGTCGATCACGCCCAAAGACAAAATCTTCGCTATGTTCCTCGCCATCTTTGGCCCGATGCGTTTTGTCGAGCGCGTACTGGGTTCGCAAAAAGGCCGAACCGAAGACGACCTGTGCACCGTAATCTTTTCCAGCGGCAGCGAAGGCGAGCCCAAAGGCGTCATGCTGACCCACAAGAATGTCCTTTCGAATTGTGAAGCCGTTGCCCAGGTCTTTCCGCATGAAACCGGCGATGGGTTCATGGGAATTCTTCCCTTCTTCCATTCTTTTGGATTCATGGGAACGCTTTGGCTCCCGCTCTGGCGCGGATTCTTCACGGTCTACCATCCGAATCCCTTGGAACCCAAGATCATCGGACAACTGATCTACAAGTATAAGCCGCGCTTCCTGATTGCAACGCCGACGTTCCTGCAAGGGTTCATTCGCCGTTGTCTGCCGGAAGAACTGAGCAGTCTCGAATACGTAATCACCGGAGCAGAGAAACTGCCGCAGCGCGTGCGCGAAGCCTTCCTCGCCAAGTTCGGCGTAGAACCGCTCGAAGGCTATGGCACCACCGAATGCGCCCCCGCTGTATCCGTCAATGTGCCGGACTTCCGCGCGCCCGGTTTCTATCAGGTCGGCACCAAGCACGGCACCATTGGCCAGTGCCTTCCCGGCGTAAGCGTGCGTGTTGTCGATCCGGACACCATGGCGCGCATGGAACATGGCGCATCCGGGCTGCTTCTCGTTAAAGGCCCGAACATCATGAAGGGCTATCTCGGGCAACCTGAAAAAACAGCCACGGTATTGCAGGATGGCTGGTACAACACCGGCGATATCGCCGCGCTTGACGAGGAAGGCTTCATCACCATCACGGATCGCCTTACGCGCTTCAGCAAGATCGCAGGTGAAATGGTACCGCACACCAAAGTCGAAGAAACGCTGCACAAGTTGCTTGACATGAATGAGCAGACATTCGCGGTCACCAGCGTGCCGGATGAACAGAAAGGCGAGCGCCTTGTCGTTCTCCATACCCTCATGGACGGCGAGCTTGAAGTCCTGGTAGACAAACTTAAAGAGTCCGATCTACCGAACCTCTGGCGTCCAAAGCCCACGTCGTTCTACCGTATCGCGGAGATTCCTCTTCTTGGCACAGGCAAGATGGACTTGAAGCGGATAAAATCGTTGGCCAAGGAAATGGACGTCGGCGAGTAAGCCGGTGTCAGGTTCAGCCGAACCAGTTGGGGCTACCGGCCGCGAAGAGAAACCCGTCGCCGCCGCGCGACGACGCACACCGTGGTATTGGCGAGCGCCACGTTTCCTACTGCGCCTGATTGTCGTTGCATTTCTGTTGATTGTTGGCTGCAACACGATGTCGACCGCCCTCGTGGATCGCGTGGATCGCAACGTCGAACGGGACGAAAACGGCATTATGTCAGGTGCTGCGGACCGCACACTCGGTAGCCCCGACTCGCCAAACGCGGTCCTGTTTGTCCACGGCTACGCCGGCGGCACCGACAACTTCAACCGCCTGCCACAGCAGCTCGCCGATGCAGGCTGGTTTGTGCGCGTCATACGCCTTCCCGGTCACGGCACCACCCCGCGCGATATGGAAAAAATCAAAGCGGATGAACTCATTCAAGCCGTGCGCGCCGAATCTCAAAAACTAAATCAAACTCACCAACGTGTCGTATTGGTTGGACATTCCATGGGCGGCGCGATATCCACGATTGTTGCCGCGGAAGGGAACATTGATGCGCTGATACTCGGTGGCGCGTATTTCGGCATTACCGATAGATGGTACTACGGCTTCAGCGCGGAAACCTGGACCCGGTTCTCCTCTCGCCTGTTGCGTTGGGTCTACAAAGGAGATTTGTTCCTCCAAGTCAATGACAAGTCCGCAAAGCGGTACATCACCAGCTACACCTGGCTGCCCACAAAGTCGGGCATCATGCTAATGGACATAGGCAATCGCGCAAAGGCACCTGAACTACTCGCAAAGATTACCTGCCCCGTACTCATGCTTCATTCTCACGGCGACATCGCCGCCGCGCCTGAAGCTGCGGAGGCTTCCTTCGCTGCCATGGCCTCTGCCAACAAGAAACTCATCTGGCTCGATCGCTCAAACCACCATGTCTTCTGGGACTTCGACCACGAGACCCTCGAGGCCGAGACACTGCGCTTTCTGACAAGCATCCCTTGATTCACCTTCCGCTGTGTTCAGTTTTATCCACACACAGCGCTTCCACACGACGCAACCAATGACAACGCCTTCGCACAGGACCCACTATAGGATGTGTAGACCCTCGATTATAACGATTCCCTAACGCGTTCCTATCCTACACCGAACACCACGCCAATAGTCTTAAGTCGCACGAGAGTCTCGAAACGCGCGATGCGCCGCCAGGGGATCTACGATGAAAATCGACCTTCACTGCCATTCCATGCACTCAAAACGACCGTCGTTGTGGATCATGCAGAAGATCGGCTGCCCCGAAAGTTTTACGCCACCACGCGAGCTATATCGCATCATGAAAAACAAAGGCATGACGGCCGTCACCATCACCGATCACAACAGCATTGATGGCTGTCTCGAGATTGCGGATTTGCCAAACACATTTCTTAGCGATGAAGTCACAACCTATTTCCCAAAAGACAAGTGCAAGCTACATGTGCTTGTATACGACATCAGCGAGGCCCAGCATCAAGACATTCAGAAGGCGCGAGAGAACGTCTACGACCTTGTCGAATACCTGGATGAACGCCAAATCTTTCACGTGCTCGCGCATCCGCTCTTTGCGGTAAATGACCGCCTTACGCTTGAGCACCTCGAACAATGTGCCGTTCTCTTTAAAAATTGGGAACTCAACGGTGATCAGAATCACGCCGCAAACGCCGTGCTCCGCCAGATTATCGATACGCTTACACCGGAACTCCTGCATCATTTCGCGAACAAACACAAACTCCTTCCTCGTGCCGCTGAGCCCTGGAAGAAGAACCTTACCGGCGGCTCGGACGACCACAGTTCCCTACATCTCGCCGAAACGTACACAGAAGTCCAGGGTGCAGACACGTTGACCCAATTCTGGCGCGGCATCGAACAAGGGCGCGGTATAGTCCATGGTGGCGGCGCCTCGCCAAGACTCATGGCGCACAATATCTACGGCATCGCCTACCAATTCTACCGCAGCAAACTTGACCTCGGCCAAAATGCAAACGCAGACGCATTGCTTCAGTTTCTCGATCTGTGCCTCGACAGCAACACCAGCCGCGAAGTTACAATTATCGGCAAAATGCATTCCTTTGTAGGCCGGCAGCGCCGCGCATTCAGCGGATCGCCCCAAGCCAATACGATCATGGGCACACTCCGCGCAGAAGCAGAA
>CALEZK010000524.1 GCA_937928585.1 uncultured bacterium
CTGTTGTATGGACAGATTCAGGTAGACAGAATTCAGGTCGAGGGTGCCGAAGTTATATTCCGGCGTCCTGCGACGGCCGAGGGCAGCGTCGCCTCTCCCCCTTCCTTTGGCACAACAACAGCCGCCCTCCCCCCGATTTCGTTTCGCGTCATGGGGACGGATTGTCGCGTTCGTATTGAGAATGTAGCGGGGGCTTCCACGCTCGACGTCACAAACATCTCATTCGACGTCGCAAAATTGATCGATTCGCCCGCCCTTTCCGGAACTATCGAAGGATTGTATGCGGGAGACGAGTCAAAAAAACTCAAAGTCACTACCCGTTACGTTTCACTCGATGACTTTGAAGCGAGCGCAACTATACAACGCGTTACGGCGGATGATGTAAACGTTTTCCTCCCAGCGTCGAAGCAATTTGTTCTGGCGGGTTCAGCACAGCCAAATTTGAGAGTCGAGGGCAAGGCGGACGGTACATTCGCGCTATCTGTCGAGACGGCATTCGAGGGGCTGTTGGCTCGCGATCAACCCGAGTTTTTAAGTGCGCTCACGGGCGCGCTTGACGCAAGAGCCACCTACAATCCCTCAGACCGAGTTCTACGCGTTGGCATGGCGCGGGCAACCACAGATTCGCTGAGCGGCGCCGTGACTGGACTGATAGATTTCTCGAATGCGTCACCCTCATTCGATCTCAAGCTCACTTCAGCTCAATTGCCATTAACCGATATCGTGAGCTTCGCCCTCGGTGACCGCCTGGAACAATACGGGGAGTTGCAGTACACGCTCAGCCCGGATACGACCGTCGCGTTACACCTCACAGGCACCGCCGATACGCCATCTTTCGAAGTGCAATCGTCGATGTCTGGTGCGGACATCGCCTTCAAGTCCAAGGACAAACGCTTCCCTGATGGAGATATTCGATTGGGTAGGGTTGATGCCGTATGGAACTCCGCTGAAAAAAAAGCTTCGGGCTCGGTCGCTATAGTTGATGGCAAGATTCGCAAGACCGATATGGACATTGAGGCAACACGGATTACAGGCAACGCGACAATTTCAGGAAAGCGAATCGATATTTCCACCCTCACCGCTGTAGTGAATGGGGAAACGCTCGTTTCGAGCGGATGGTATGACGCGGAAATCAAGGAAGGCGAAGCGAAAGCCGCTGGAATAGTCTCAGGCATCGGCGAATTCAAGTTAGCGCAATCGATTCGCAATACGACATTATCGGGCTCTACGGGTGTCCGCGCCAGCGGGAAACTCAGCAAGGGAATCATGACCTTTGAAGGCGACGTCGATGCTTCGCAGACTGAAATTGGCTATCGATGGTACTTCCTGAAACCCGCGGGCATTGGTGCAACAGCCAACATTAAAGGGACGTTCTCACCGAAAAAATCCGTTACATTTGACGTCGATGGAGTTGTCGCCGGCACACAACTCACAGCGGTAATGCGTCTGACTTACGCAGGGAAAAAATGGCAACTTCGCTCAGCTGAGGCAAAGTCCGATCACCTGGATGTGGTCTCTGTTGGCAAGTGCTTGCCGTTACCTTATGTCATTACAGGTGGAACCGCACGTGCCGCAACCTATGAGTGGAAACGCGTGGACGACACCCCCGGGGTTGAATGGACCGCGAAAGTGGCTTTGTCCATCGATGAAATCGCGGCCCGCGCTGAAGGAGCCCAAAACGCCATCGTCTGTAAGGACTTGACCCTCAGCGGTGACTTTATCGAGGGGGAATCGCCCGTGACCAAGCTACACCTGCACGCAAAGGATGCGGTCACCCCACCCATTCGCGGCGACAAATGGTTCGCGCCGATTACACGGGACTTCAAGAAATATCCCATGACCAATCGAAATTACTTATATACCCTGGAGGCTGACACTCTTGAAGTACCGCCTTGGAAAGGCACCCAGTTCAAAGGCAGCGCGTTTCAGAACGAAAATGAGAATGGCATTGAAAAATATACCGCCAAAATCGATGACGGGACTATTGAAGGAACGTATGTGAGCAATCGCGCGGACAACTCGTACAAAACGACCGCTAAATGGTCGAACGTGCCCGCGTCGTACTTCATGGCGCACTTGCGGCAACCGCAGATTTTCATCGGCAATATGAACGGAAGCGTTTCGTATACCCAGGATCGCGATGATCCTCGAAGCCTGACTGGCACGGGAAATTTCGACACGTCAAACGGTCAGTTCAGTGCGGACTACCTTATTTCACTGTTCGAACGCCAACTCGAAGGAGACGTATCAGCACTCCCCCCCTCACTCAAGTTCTCCCGCCTCGAGTCCACAGTGGAATTCGAAGGTGACGTCGTTAAGACTCCCAAGATCCACCTTGAGTCAGACGCCATGGCTTTGGACGCCAGCGGGGAGTTCGTCCTGGATGGGGACATGAACTACAACATCAAGGTCGCCGTTTCGCCCGATGCTGCAGAGCGAATTCCGCTAATGCGGGATAACTTCAACGTGCAGGGGCATCGACTCGCCCAGCAGGATATTGACCTTGCATTTAACCTGACAGGCCCCACGTTTCGGCCGGTCAGCACCGTATCCGAGACTCCCCCTGTTCGGGTGACTCTGGTCAGCGGCGCGCTCGAGACGGCCAGGGAAGCGTTGCAAGTGATAGATGCACCTAGAAAAATCCTGTTTGATCTGCTTAAAATTGGAGGTGGAATCGTGGGAGCCAAGAAACCACCGCAAACTGGGAACCAGAATTGAGGATTAATGGAAATTCGTATCGGAAAACCCGGGCGCGTATGCTCGTCGAGTGAGAAACATTTTGAACACGGGGAAACGGTGGTGTCCGTTATGCGGGTGGAGAACCAGCAATTGGTTCGGCAGGACTTTTCCAAGCCAACCTGGGAGCGCACCAACGCCAGCGGCTCTATTGCCGTCTGGGAGACACAATACAGCGACCCCAGTGTCGCGCAACAAGAACCGGCCGAAAAGTTCTCTCCTCTGAGGAAAATCTTTTACGACGCTGTCGAGTCAGAGGATCGGATTCAGATTGCGAAGGCCT
>CALEZK010000525.1 GCA_937928585.1 uncultured bacterium
GTGCTCACGAGCGCCTGCACATCTTTCGGGAAACAGGATCCGCCATAGCCAATCCCGGGAAAGATGAACTGATAGCCGATTCGGCTGTCGGCGCCTATTCCGTTGCGCACGTTCTCCACATCCGCGCCTACGCGTTCGCATATTGTGGCAATTTCGTTTATGAATGAAATCTTCATCGCAAGCATCGCATTCGCTGCGTACTTGGTCATCTCCGCGGAAGTCGTATCCATCGAAAGCACTGGGCGCCCATCCCGAACGAAGCTCGAGTACAGTTCCTTCATCAGAACATCGGTGCGGCAGTCGCTTGAGCCAATAACAATTCGATCGGGATGCATGAAATCGTCAATCGCGCATCCTTCGCGTAAAAACTCCGGATTGGATACAACGTCGAAATCGAAATGGACTTTGCGCTCCGTCAAAGCCGCCTGGACGGTGTTAAAGACTTTTCCTGCCGTGCCAACCGGAACCGTCGATTTATTCACAATGATCTTGTAACCATTCAAGTGCTCGCCGATGGATTTCGCCGCGGCCAGCACGTACTTGAGGTCGGCGGTGCCATCCTCCAGCGGCGGCGTTCCCACTGCGATGAAAACAAATAGCGCCCGTTCAACGGCACTCTTTATGTCAGTGGTGAACGACAAACGGCCTTGTTCGACATTGAGGGCGACCATCTCGTCCAACCCCGGTTCATAGATCGGTATTCGCCCGAACCGCAATGCTTCGATTTTCGCGGTGTCAATATCTACGCATGTTACGTCATGGCCCACTTCGCTGAAACAGGTTCCAGTCACCAGGCCGACGTACCCTGTTCCAATTACAGCGATTCTCATAGTTCGGTTCCTTTCGCATGAGCCGCATTTCCAAATTTCGTTGGTTCTGCGGTTGCAAGTTTGGTGTTAATTGCACTCTGGAAATGCAATGGGCCAAGCCGGCCCTCGATTAGGTCGAAGTAAAAACGTTCAAGTTTTACAACCAGCTTTTCCCAGGCGAAAACCGTGTGCGCAACTTCGCGCGCAGTCTCTCCGGTGCGTGCAGCGAGGTCTGGGTTGTTAAGGAATGCTTTCGCCGCTGATGCCATGGCTTCTGGTGTAGGGTCTGCCAGTGAACCTACTTCGAATCGATCGAATAGCCACTTCACTTCACCCACAGGATTGGAAATCGTGGGGCGGCCAATGCACATATAGTCGCCCACTTTGTTTGGCCAGCGCCCGACGTTGCTCACCTTGTCCGAGTACGGCATGAGGAACACATCTGCGGCTGCAAGGAACTGCGGTAACTGGTTGTACGCGATCGGGCCGAGCGCTTTGATACCCTGCATATAAGATTCGCGTGACACCATACTGCGCGCATCGCGCTCGGTTGGCCCTACCAAGAGCAGGATCGTTCGAGGATCAGCCTCTCGCAGAAGTTCGTAAGCGCGGATGGCCATCGGCAGATCAATGAGCACATCCAAGCCGGAAAAACAAACGACGGGGGCATCGTTTGAGATCCCGATCAGTCTCCGGCTCGCGCTCTTCTCGGGTATCGTGGAGAAGGCGCGCACGTTAGCGCCACCGGGAATGACCGTACAACGCTCTGGTTCCATCCCGAGACCAATTCCACGCTCAACAAGGGCGTGACTAATAGCGGTAAGCCCATCAAGGCGATTGCGGTATGCCTCTTCAAAGTACACTTCCACTGGCGCGAAAAGAATTTGGTACCACCAGGGCCGACGTTCTTTGATAAGACCGCCGCGACCCCACCAGTCAATCCAGTCGCTGATAATCGGAATCTGTTTCTTCCTCGCATAAGACAGCGCGGGCAGGACTACTGCAAGCCGCGTATCGAGGCAATGGATAAGGTCGTACTGTTTGTTCTCGCGCGCAAGGAACATTCGTCGCCGCACGGCGCAAACCGGGTCCCATCCTTGCCGTAGTGCGCCAACCAGCAGATCAGGGCTTTCAATGATCCGAAAGCCTCCCGTATTCTCAATTTTTGTTCGCCAGCGCTCGGTGTTTGCGTGGCACATAACGTCAACGTCGTGTCCGCGCTCGGCCAATTCATATGCCCACGGGAAAGCGCGAAAATTAATCTTGAACCTTCTGTGGTTCGAGATCAGCAGAATGCGCAAAGGACGGCTGGGAGTGGGGGCGTTCATGCCGGCACTGCTTCGGCCCGCTCGATGTTCGCCGTATACACTTCCTGGAGAATATGGGATACGTTATAGGTAATCTTCCAGTCAGGGTAATGAGACTCGAACTTCTGTATTCCGGATATCCACCAAATATGGTCGCCGATCCGATTCTCTTCGACGTATACCGTCTCCATCTGCTTACCGCAGATGCTTTCACATTCCGCGATTGCCTCAAACATGGAGCAATTGCTGTATCGGCCGCCGCCTATGTTGTAGACCTCTGCGGAGCGGGGATTCTTGTAGAACGCATGGAAAGCCTGAATTAGATCAAAGCTGTGAATATTGTCGCGGACCTGCTTTCCCTTGTACCCAAATATTCGGTACTCGCGGCCGCTAACGCAGCATTTCATAAGGTAAGCCAGGAATCCGTGCAGTTCCGCGCCGGAATGTCCGGGACCGGTGAGGCATCCGCCGCGAAAACAGGCGGTCTTCATGCCGAAGTAACGCCCGTACTCTTGCACCATTACGTCTGCCGCGACTTTGGATGCGCCAAACACGGAATGTGTGCACTGATCCACCGACATGCTCTCTGTTATGCCACTCCCGTACTCATGCCCATCGGCAATCTCAAAGCGGGTATCCAGTTCCTGTAGCGGCAGAAAGTTTGGCGTGTCGCCGTAGACTTTGTTAGTCGACGTAAAAATAAACACCGCATTGGGACAATATAGACGTGTGCACTCAAGCATGTTGATCGTGCCTTGTGCATTGACGCTGAAATCGGTCAGGGGAGCGCGCGCCGCCCAGTCATGGGAGGGCTGCGCCGCCGTGTGGATTACCAGCTTAATGTCCGCCCCAAATTGATTGAAGATTATCTGCATTGCGGACATCTCGCGGATGTCTGCGCTAAAGTGGGTGTAGTTTGGAAGGTGTTCCGCGAGCTGTGCGACTGCCCATGCAGTCGAGGCCTCTTCGCCAAAAAACTCTCTGCGCATATTGTTATCGATACCGACAACATGAAATCCCTGACCGCCAAAGAATCGCGCAGCCTCCGCGCCGATAAGTCCTCCCGATCCTGTAATGATGACTACATTCACGATACTGCCTCCAAGTCCGTTTAGAAACCCAATTACCAATAAGCCGCTATGCGGACTGCGCCAAGGTTGACGGCGAAACGGCTCCCGCCCCCCTGTTTCCAATCGCAAACGAATACACGTCGAGCAACCTCTTGTAGTACACTTCGCGCGAGTATTCACGCGTAACCTTTTCGCGACCGGCCAAACCCATTCCGCGACACATCTCGGGTTTGCCCCACAGAAACTCCATGTGCTCCGCCAGTTGGCATGCATTACCGCAGTCAAACAGAAAACCGGTCGTCGCCTCGTCCACGATCTCAGGCAGGGCACCCATTCGTGTAGCGATCACCGGCAATCCATGCGCCATCGCTTCCGCGGCGACGAGCCCAAAAGCCTCGTGCCACACACTGGGCACGACACATGCCCGTGCGTTTGCGTAAAACTCGACCAGGGCAAGATGATCTAGTTGACCGGCAAAGGAAACGTTCTTGGGCGCGATCGACCGAAACCTGCCAAGGAGATGCCCATCGCCCGCAATCCGCACGGGAACTTTGGGAAGCGCGCGCGCAGCTTCGATCAGCGTTTCCACGCCCTTCTCCTCGCTTAAGCGGCCGGCAAACGCAATGTACTGCCCCTTCGATGGATCGCACGAATTCACGGGCAAACAGACAGTATTTGGCACAACACGTATACGCGGCGCGGGTATACCAGCGAGCACCAACTGCTGCATCACAAACGCGCTAGGCGGAACAAATATGGAGACGTGCTTGTGTATTAGGCCCCAAGTTCGCACCGCCATGCTGCGAACGGCCATAGCAGTGCTCTCTACAATATCTCCGCGACAGTTTGTCAACGCGCACCAGTACTCGCGCCCACCTGAGCAGCGCGCGCATGCGGCGCCATTGCGAAGATGCAGACCGGTTGGACATGCTAGCCGGTAGTTTGGACAACGCATAACAACAGGAATGTCGGCTGCGCCGCAGGCTTCCAGAATCGATGGCGAGATCATCGGATACAGGTTATGAACGTGCACAAGATCTGGCTTCTCGGTCGAAATGTAGTCAGCAACATGATGCTTCGCGCTCGATGAATATATTCCACTCACAAATGCGCGGACCTTGCTCCCCACTCCGCTGACGTCCGTAGAGCGCCGCTCATATGTCGCAATGTCATGTCCGTAGTCGCGAAGAATCGAGCATATCTGCTCAAACATCACATCTTCGCCGCCGCGATACCGATAATGATTGTGCACCTGGAGCAGTTTCATGACTTCTCACCACCGGCGGCGCACAGGGCCAGGTAAATCGCGTCTACTTTTCTAATTGCCGCATCAAAGGAATATTCGTTGTGTGCAAGCTCCTTGATACGCCACTCGTCGTACCGTTCCGGATGAAGCAACATCTGATTGAGTGTTTCGACAAACCCCGTCGCATCTCCCGGTTCAAAGAGCTCGCCATTCACACCCGGTTCGAGAAACTCACCAAGGCTTCCGATTCGGCTTGCCAAGACGGGGCGACCGAAGGCGTAAGCCATGTACTTGATTCCACTTTGGCTGCCTTCCAAATAAGGAAGAAGTACGACATCCGCGGCTTTGAAAAGTGTTTCTACGTCGCCATCCGGCACGGATTCAAAACGAGCATTGACGTTTACCTTGCCTTCGACGCGCGCAATAGTTTCTTCCAGCGTTAGTCTGTACGCGCTATCGGTTGCCTGTCCCCGTATCAAGAGCGTTAGCGAAGGCGATACAGAGGAGTGCTCCAAGGACTCAAGGACGAAGTGCGTACCTTTATATGGGCGTTGGAATCCGAAAACCAGCGCAACGGCCATTTCAGGATTGATTCCGAGCAGTTCACGCGCTGCGCGCTTTGTGACCGCCGGGTTTGTCACCGGGTTATACGTTCCATGGGAAACCACATGAACGCGGTCTGCGGATACGCTGAATTGCTCCACTAATTGGGTTTTCAGCGCCTGTCCGTGAACTATGATCACATCGACTAGCGCGCGGTATATGAGAAAGTACACCGCTCGGTTCAACGTCGTTGCGCGGTCATGCGGCAGAACATTATGTGCCGTGTAAATAATCTTTTTGCCAAGCAGGCGAATAAGCGGGTACATCAAGAGGCAGCGCAGGAACGGGCGTCCTATACTGACATCATAGATCGCAGAAGCGGGAGAGGCGCTTAGGTGTCGAATCAAACGGGCATAATACTTCGCGAGTTTTCTCAACTCGCCAAGCTTGCTGGGCTCCTTTGAGTCTCGGCCGCGGAGATTCAGAAACCTTACGTTCGGCTCAAAGGCGGTCCCCGCATGCATATCGCCGCCAATCACCTCAACGGAACGCCCCGCGCGAGAGTATGCGTTTGCGATCTCACGCACGTAGTCCGGTTGAAATCCGCTGCCGAGAATTAGCCGCACGTTGGACGCGGCCGATGCCCTATCGCGCGCAGAAGCAATGGACGTCGTATTCATTGCCGTACTCATGCGTGGCCTCGCGGCATGGCGGTTGGCCGACGAAGTGCTGGCGCGCTGAAGCGTCGCCGGTCTCGACTGGATGCAAAAGCCTCAACCAAAGGCGGACCCGCAACAAACCCGAAGTAGCCAAGGGTTATGAACTGCACAAATGTCTGCATGGTGGGCACAAGCAGCGTGGACTCGGAGAAGCCACCAATCACACCAAGAACCAAAAGCCCGCCAAGAAACGCGAAATGCGGATCCAACGTGACCCTGAAATAACGCGCTGCAACGGCGATTCCGATAAACTGAATGAGACTGTAAGCGATCAGCCCGATCACGCCGAGCCCGAGCAACACTTCCAGAAAGACGGAGTGGCATTCAGCAATCGGCCAACCCTGACGGTCGGATATTTCGCGAATGTGTTCCACTGTGAAAAAGCTCCCGTATCCATACCCTTGAAATGGACGCACCGCGGCATACTCGATCAAGTCCTGCCAAAGTGGCAGCCGCCCCGTGAGTGACATCGTTCCTGAAATGTCCTGGTCCGTTCGGCCCATCAGCAAACTGCGTTCTAGCGCGGGCGCGACCGCATCGCTCGCAACAAACAGCACAATCAACACAGCGGTAGTCGCAAGGGTACAGATGTAAGCAAAGTGCCGTGACCTTCCGTAGACCAGTACGGAATAGACGGCGAAAGTTACTAGAAACGCAAGGAGTGAGGTGCGCGACTTGGTTAGCACAAGGAAGAGAAAGGCAAGACCTGCGCATGCAATGAAAAGCGATTTGAAACGTTTTTCGGTGTGTAGCGCGGTGATCGAAGCCAGAAGGATAAGGGAACAATTAACGCCTTGGTTGTTGGGATGCAGCGTTCCAGAGAATCGATACCTTTCCGCAGTTGGCGTGAAGGTTCCGATTGCGATTTCGGATGTGATGCCGGCCACCAGGTAGACCATGGAACTGAACAGCACAAAGAGCATGATTTCGCGTGGCGTAAGTGAACATGCAACAGCAATCGCGCCAAAACACAAGGTCGCAATAACCACGAGCCGCCTCGCGCTCAGCGTCCGCTCATCGGCCCACGTGACGCTCAGCAGAATCCACGTCAAGAGGAAAAACACGAGCAGGGCAAGCGTTCCATTCACCTGTAGCGACTTGCGTCGCGCACCTACCATTACAAGGAATCCGAAAGCCCCTGCTCCAAGGAATCCAATCTGTCGTTTTACGTTTCCGTCCGCCGCATGCTTTTCCAGCGTATCACCGGACGGCAGATAGTCACCCTGGATCGAGAAGGATCGTGTGGGATCGTGCAGTGCAATAAAAAAGCACGCTGTAAGAAATACAAAAGTGAACCATGGAAATCGGCGTGTCTCGCCCTGGCCAGCCGCGGCGCTAATTTGTACCACAGAGTTCATGCTGGAACCGCCCGAAAACTGGCGCGGGTGCACGCCGCAAACGCAATGACACGCACCACGCAAGCTGCTGCGTTCGTGGCGAGTTGCCCTATAGCGGCGCCTACGGGACCATACTGGCGCGCAAGCCATACACCCACAATCAATAGAATGCCCAAAGCAAGGGCATTAACATAGAAGTCAGTGCGCGCCCGATTGAGCGCGAAGAGTCCGCGCGAGAATGCAAAGCCGAATGCGCCGCATGCAAGATTCAGCGAGAGCAACGCGACAAGGTAGCCGCTGCCTTCATACTTCGCGCCATAAATCGTCACCACCAGCGCATCACCTATAAGAAGCATTGAAACGCTAAACAAGGCCAATGCGCCGCTATAAGCCAGACTTGCCCCGTGAACGGTACGGCGCAGCCGCTCCGCTCCGCCATTTGCATATGCATGCATGATCTTCGGGCCCAGGATGTTTTGTACGCCCAACACAATTGGGTTGATGACTGCTACGACGCCCAGCGCGGCCCCCCAGGCCGCCGTGCTGGAAGCGCTGTGAAATGCGGCAAGCAGCCAGGGGTAAATATTGATACTTACGCACCAAACAAGCGCGCTCAGAAACAGCCAGCGAGTCGATTGCCAATGATCGCGAAAGTCGCGATAGGCGGCGCCTGGATCGAGCGAAATCTGATGGCGACAACGGTAGTACCAACCCGTTGCACCAAGCGCGCAAGCGAGAGCGGCAATCAAGAATGCGGAAGAGGCATTCAGTAAGCCATACCATCCAATCAGCGCGATTCCGCCAAGTTGCACGAAGGCAACAAATGCATCCAACAGCAGCGCCGTGCCGCTGGATAGCTGCGCAAAAGCAACCTGACGGACGAAGTCGCGGAGCAACAAGAAGGAAATCGCGCTGCCAAGCGCGATCAACATATGCGCCATACTTGTCGAAGCGCTACCTGCCAAAAGTGACAAGCCCGTCAGCAGGATTGCGATAGCGACGCCTGCGGAGAGCGTTAACTGTTGAAGGAGCGAGGATCCCGTAAGCCCGGCAATGGCCGTTTTGCAAACCGTCGGGTACCGCACTATGTACGGCGTGCAGACAAGGGAGGCCTGCATTGTCAGCAGGATCGTGTAAACATTGAAGCCCAGCATGTACAGGCCGAAGTCTTCCTTCAGGCACATTCGGCCAACCATCACACTCGTCGCGAAGGTTGTAGTGCTTGCGATCATCTGGTCTGCAAGCGTCATGCTGCCATGACGCAACAACCCCGAACTTAGACGACGGTTCACTAAAGTGACCGCACGCCCCGTTGTCGGCTCCATCGCTATTTGGCTTGCATTGCTCATCGCTTCTTCCGCTTGAGGCAATAGTTAGCAAGCGCCCCGTTGCGCCAGGACCGCGGGAATCGTCCGAAACAACAACTGAAGATCGAGTAATAGGGAATACTTCCGAATGTATTCGAGATCTAGTCGCACCCAGCGGTCAAAGTCTTTGTCATGCCGACAAGTCACCTGCCAGATGCAGGTCAATCCGGGTTTCACATCCAGCCTCCGCCAGTGCCAGTGGTCGTAATCTTTCTCTTCGCTCTTCGGAAGCGGTCGTGGGCCGACGAGGCTCATATCGCCTCTCAGTACGTTGAAGAGCTGTGGTAACTCGTCGAGACTCGTCTTCCGAATGAACTTGCCGATCCTGGTGACGCGGGGGTCATGCGTCATCTTGAAGACAGGGCCGGAACGTTCATTGAACTTCATCAACTCCGCCTTGCGCGCCTCGGCATCCACGCTCATGCTGCGAAACTTGTACAGGTCAAAAGGTTTTCCACCAAGACCGCCTCGCTTCTGCGCAAACAGGACCGGTCCCGGCGACGTCAGCTTGATTGCAATCGCGACTGCGATCATGATCGGCGATGCGATAGCGAGCACAGTAAGTGCACCGAAGACGTCCAGCGCGCGCTTCCACAGTGGAAACGGTCTTGCAAAAAGCGCATGACTTGAATCAGGCACAATACGGGCCTTCCCATCACCATCCGGTGACGACGGCCGCGCTTCGGAACGACGAAATGTTGGGTTGGATTGGAGCAATGCGTTACTCATGTGAAATACCTGTTTTCTTCCGCCCGGAAGGACGGCTTGGGTACAAGTTAGCGTTAACCCGTGACCTGTTCGATTCGGTCCGCCGGATATTCATAGATGGAACACGATAGACTCGCTCCGGTTGTCCGAGTCTGGCTGGATTCTTCGTACTGCTCGTGAAAAAGGGTGTCGAGGGTCTGCACAAGGCCGCGCGCTCCCGCAACCGTGGTGTATGGGAGAATCACTGCAAGCCGCTTGCCCAGCCATCCTTTCGTATCGCATATCCGCGTACGCTCGGAGAGTACCGCGCAAAGCGCCCTTTCCGCGCGCGCTTGGTCCACTTCGTTCTCCGCCGATTCGACGGAGAACGCGACCATCGTAAAAATAAACCGCGAACGCTCTGTTCGAGCGCGTTCGATAGCCAATTGCCGCTCAAACGCGACCGGCGAGAGTAACTCGCTTGCGACAGTCGAAGCCGTCTGCCCTTCTCGCGAGAATAATCGGAGAAAAGTTGTCTTGCTTTGTGGTTGCGTATTAATGGTGTGTACTCCCGAGCAAAGGCCCCATGATCTGGCCTCCTGCGCCTGTATGTTTCAGGCTGTTACAGCTTTCGGTATATGAATTCGGGAATGTAGTGGCGTCGCTTGTTCAAAACCACGCCGAGCAAGTTTCCTTGTTGAGCGGCCAATTGGTCGGCAGTATTTCGCACAACCTGCCACCGGCTCTCCCCTGCGTTCACGATTAGCACGGTCCCATCGACAACTTGCGCCAAGAGCACCGCGTCCATCGCATCGGCGACCGGCGGCGTATCAACAACAATCAGGTCGTAGCGCTTCCGCATCCGCCGCAACATGTTTCCAAACCGGGGCGATGCGGCAAGCGCCGCCAGCGCGTCTTTGGAAAGGTTAAGTTGGCTTACGGCGATCGGGGGTTCGTTCAGTTGGTGGACAAACTCGGCAACGGATTCATTGCCGAACATCGCCGATTCCCAACCACGCGCGACGCCATTCTGCAAAACCTTGGTAGAACTGCCGGACTGCCACGTGCCCAACAAAAGGACGCGCCGCTTCAGATAAGTCGAAGATAGTCGAGCAAGTTCAAACGCGTACGTAAAGCCGTGAGAGCCGGATTCCAGCGCGGCAATGGAAATGACTTTACCGGCGCGGTTGTCGAAAGCCGCGTCGATTCGGCGGCTCAACGCCAGAATTTTCTCCGCAAACGGCTTCGACGCGGGAGAAAAAACTTTCGTGTGCAATACCGTTGTCGAGGCCTTCTCTTCAAAGTCCACGCCGGTAAGTTCCAGCGCCTCGAATATTCGGCTCATTACTGCATCTCCCCACTGGGATTGGTAAGCGTTGCGGCGGACACTTGAACCGCATGCTCATGCGCCTGTTCAAGCTCCGTTTGAGGCGCCCCATTGGTTTGAGAAACCGCCATTGATATCGCAACTCCGGCAAAGGCCACTATGGCTGCGGCGGCAGCGCCTGCCGTCATCCACCGCCACAAGCTGCGCCGCGGCTTCTGGTAAAACTCCCGTATCGCTCGCTTGGCAATCTTGCGCGTCAATGGTTTTGCTTGATAACTGAAAGCGGTCACGAGTGCGTTGTCGCAAAGCACGTTGATTTCGCGCGGAAATCCTCTGGCAGCGCGGACGATGGCCTTCATCGCGCCGTGCGTCATTACGCGCTCCTGTTGTGCTTCCGATTCTTGAATGCGGTGCGCTATATAGTCGATGCCTTCTTTGAGTGTGAGGGGAAACAGGCGCGCGCGTACCGCGATCCGCTGACGAATCTGGCGCAGGTTGTGGTCCTTGAGCTTCTCTTCAAGCTCCGGCTGGCCAGTTAACACAATCTGAAGCAGTTTTTGCTCCGGCAGTTCAAGATTCGAGATCAAGTGAAGTTTGCCAAAGGTTTCGACTGGCATTTGATGGGCTTCATCAATCACTAGAACGACACGCCGGTTTCGACCCAACTCATATACAAGTTCGCGCGTCAACGCCTGGATCTTCCAGTGCTCTGTCTGCCCCTGGCTGCTCACTTCAAATTGATCGAGCAAACACGTCAGCAAGGAGTCAAATGTTTGATTGGAATTGAACAGGTAGATAGGGCGAATCTGGGCGCGCCGGACGCGTTCAAGATAGGTTCTCAATACAGTCGTCTTGCCAGTTCCGACTTCACCAGTCAGCACGATGAAGCCAAGACCCTTGTCCACACCATACAACACGGCGGCAAGTGCTTCCCGATGACCCGGGCTCATGTAGAAGAAATCCGGATTGGGCGCTATGTGAAACGCCTCTTTACTCATGCCGTAGAAGTTCAGATACATGCCTTGTACTCCCTGTCGGAAACCGTCACGAGCACCGGTACCCCCACCCATTTCTCGAGTTGTTCCGGCGCATTGATGGAATCGTCGAAGTACTCGAGCGTCATAACAAGACTCAGGCTTATAAACAGGGCCAGAAACATGCCTATCGCGATGTTCAGTAGTTTTTTCGGCTTCACAGGATCCATCGGCAGGGTTGCCGGCTGCACTACACTCACATTGGATACTCGGTCGATGTCCAGCGCAGCGGAAATCTTTGCGCGCTGAAGGCTGTCACGATACTGCTCGTAGTCTTTTGCCGCCAAGGCAACATCGCGCTCCAGGGCGGTCAGTTCCGTCTCGCGCTCGGTAAGTGTCTTAAGTTCCGTCTTGCCGCGATCGATCGCGCCTTGCAGCGTCGAAATCTGGGAAAGAAAGGCGGCAACTTGTACACGTTCATTCTCAAGCGTCGCCTGCAATTGCTGGTATGTAAGATCCACGCCCGTGGTAATTTCGGTGTGTGTCTCTTTCTCTTTCTCCAGAGCCAGAGTTGTTTCTCTAATCTGATTGCGAACATCTATCAAAGGGCGGTGCGATTCGGCGTAGCGAGCCGCCATGTCGGTTTCCTGGAGCTTCAACTCCATCAATTTTTCCTTCATGGCATCGGCGGCATAGTTCGTCATACCCGTGGTCCGGCTTAGTTCCTGCGTTTTTGGCCTGGATTCCAACGCGCCCTCAATGGTTGTAACGCGTGTTTGCGAGGCTTCCGCCTGGGCCTGGGTGTCGGCAAGTTGCTTCTCCAAATCGCTTAGACGGGACAGCAACGTTTCTTTCTGTCGTTCTATGCTTGAAATACCGTGGGTATCGCGAAAATCTCGGACCTTACCCTCCTGGTCGTCCAGCGTTTTGCGTAACGCCGCGGTTTGCTCTTCGAAGAACGCGGGTGAAGCCTGTGCCGCGTGTACGCGAATATGCTCTTCCAGGTAGAAGTCGATGATTGACGCGAGTGCGCGCTGGGCCAGCGATCGGCTGGGAGACTCGAAGGACAGCGCAATGATGTCCGTCTTTGCCTCGACCCCAACCGAAGTGTTCTCCATGACATACTTGACCGCCTGCTCCTCGATGGTAAGCGGCGACGCAAGATCCAGCGCAACCATCAGGCCGGCACCCGCTTCTTCGGTCTCGCGCACTTCCCTGCGAATCGCGCGGAGTTCCTGCTGCACGTCTTTCATCGATTCAGCAGGCGGCACCACTTCCAACAGTTCGTCGGGCTGTTCGAGAATGCTAAGAGCGCCAAGCTTGGCGACGACCCGCTCCGCAATTTCGCGGCTGCTTAGGATGGCAAGTTCCGAGTTGACTTCATTTGCCCGGTCACGCGAGGGAAACAATGTGGGGCCTGATACGGATGGATCGACCGAAAGATTTTCGCGTCCCAGCCGAATAAGCACTTTCGCCTCTGAGCGATAAATTTCCTGCGTTACATACGTATACAGCGTCACCAGACCGAGAACTCCGGCGAACACTGCGGCCATCTTGAACTTGTGGCGAAACGCCGCGCTCAACACATCACGCAATGAACTCTGTATTGCTTGCCCGTTCATGGCGCGCCTCCGCCGACCTGAACGGTTGGCGCCGCTGACCCAATGTTTGACAACAACTGTGATGCAAGGGCGCCGTCATTCGATGAGGAACTGGGATTCATTTCGTGCGTAAAATTGTAGTGAAGCGCGCGCGGCACGATTCGGTTGATGTATTGCTCGACAAACTGATCAACCTTGTCAATATTGGTTTGCGGCACAAATACAACATCGTACGGCTCAAGCATGAACGTTTCGCTCTCGGCGCTCTCGAGCGCATTGCGCAGGTCCAGCGTTATGCCATACTGCTTTCCATCTCGCTGACGTACCACTACAACGCTGTTTAACTTGGCCGTATCTTTCCGCGGCCCGCCAGACTGCATGATTGCTTCAAGCACCGACAGGCGGCCATTGATCATGACCATGCCGGGCGCCAACACTTCTCCACCGACGTACACGCGATTGCTGTCCAGCGCTCCAACGACAACGGAAATTTCGGGCTCAATAAGTTTCTCATCGTACAGATCAAGCAGATGCGTGCGGAGCTCGTCCGGCGAAAGACCCTGCGCGTGAACATCGCCCACAAGCTGTAGCGAGATTTTCCCGTCAGGCCGAATCGACTGCTTCTCTTCGTTAAGTTCCGGCCAGTAAAGAAATTTCACCTGCAACACATCGCCGGGTTGCAACTTCACTGTAGGCGCGGCGGCTTGCGGGAAGTTCTCCGAATCAGGAGGCGTGCTTACGCAGGAGGCAATACACAAAGCGCTTAACAAAGCTGCCGTGAAGGACTTGCTCGCGTGAGAGAATGACGTCCTCGCTAAAACTTGCACTGCAATATCCTCTGGCGACGAGTTTGACGCATTCACCGCTGCGCCAACTGCGGAGCAGTTCGCCGAAGTGGCCGATGCGTCCGGGCCCGCCTGCCGGCATAACCAACCTGAAAATCGAATCAACCGGCGGCCACCCGCCGCCTGCAAATTACTCCCCCTCTAATGCGAGAACCGTGCCACACGGTTTTTTCGACTTTTCATTGTCACCAGGAACATAGATTCACAACGCCGTCGTATAGGCGACAAGTGTCGGAACAAGAGTAAGTTGCGTAGCGCGCTTGACGCGCAAAGCCACGATCAACGAATGCGGGGGTTGCGCCGCTTTCACACCTCACTGCAACGTGCAACATCCTACAAAAACCCTACCTGCACGAAACCTCCGCGTAGCAAAAAGTACATTTGTGAAGGCACAACGAAATGAAAAGTGCTAATCAAAGAGAAATTGCGGTTTAACCATATTTTTGGGTCGAACCCGCGAACTCCGTGGGCTCTCTTGGTGTCTCACTCGGTAAGCGCGCAAGAAAAAGCATCAAAACCAACTGGAGATTCAAATCTATGTTTTCTGCATATGCCCTGCTTAAAAGGATAGCGGCAATTCCTTTTGCGGCTACACTGCTGCTGGCAAGTTCTGCTTCGGCTGATCAACAGATTCTCCCGGGCGGATGTGTAATTGTCCCCCCAAAAGAAGGACGGCCCGAAGGCCAGTGTCCCTTGGAACACACTGACGTTGACGTGGACATCTCAGGCTTCATCGCTCGCGTAACGTTGACGCAACGCTTCGCGAATCCTTACAAAGAACCCATTGAAGCGGTCTACACGTTCCCCATGTCCGAGCGGTCGGCGGTTGACACGATGCTGATGAAAGTTGGCAAGCGCGTGATTCGCGGGACGATCAAGGAGCGCGAGGAAGCGCAACGCATCTACGAACAAGCCCGCAATGCAGGCAAGACAGCCAGCCTGCTGGATCAGGAACGTCCTAACATCTTCACGCAGTCCGTGGCAAACATCCTGCCCGGCGAAAATATCGAGATCACGATTAGCTACGTCGAGTACCTCAAGCACGAGGACGGACAGTACGAATTCTCGTTTCCCATGGTTGTTGGACCGCGCTATATCCCCGGCCAGCCGCTTTCAGGTGAACCCCATCCCGCGCTCCCTGGCAGCCCCTTGGGAACAAAGGCAGGACCGGATAGAACCGACCAGGTTCCTGACGCTGGTCGCGTAAATGCGCCGATCACGCCAGAGGGCACTCGCGCCGGCCATGACATTTCGCTGCGCGTTCGCGTCGATGCCGGCATGCCGCTGCAAGCGATAGCGAGTGCACTGCACGAGGTCGATGTAAAGACAAACGGCAACATCGCGGAGGTATCGTTGAATGCGAAGGATGAAATCCCCAATCGGGATTTTGTACTGACCTACTCCGTCGCTGGGAACGACATCGCAGATGCCGTCTTGACTCACGCCGACGCGAAAGGCGGCTTCTTTACGCTAGTGCTTCAACCGCCGGCGCGCGTCACCCCGGAAATGGCGACGCCAAAAGAAATGATTTTTGTCATCGACAGTAGCGGTTCAATGGGCGGCTTTCCCATAGAAAAAGCGAAAGAAACGATGAAGTTGTGCATCGAAGCAATGAATCCTAACGACACGTTCAACCTGGTGTCGTTTGCGGGTGGTGTCGGATATTGTTTCGAGAAAACGGTTCCAAACACCCCCGCTAACCGAAAAGCCGCCCTCGAATACTTGGCCAACCTCGAAGGCGGCGGCGGCACCGAGATGATGGCCGCCATTCACGCCGCGCTCGGCGGCGCCCACGATAGCGAGCGCCTCCGCGTCGTCTGCTTCATGACCGATGGCTACATCGGCAATGACATGGCAATCCTCGATGCAATCCAGAAAAACGCGAAGGATGCGCGAGTGTTCGGATTTGGGATCGGCAATTCGGTGAATCGCTTCTTAATTGAAGGTATGGCGCGGGCAGGTCGCGGTGCCGCAGAAATAGTCACCTTGGAAAGCGACGGCGACGCGGCCGCGAAACGATTCCACGAGCGCATCCACAGCCCCGTGCTCACAGATATCTCCGTGGATTTCGGCGGCTTGGGGGTAGCAGAAGTCTTTCCAGATCCCGGCGCAATTCCCGACTTGTTCTCCTCCACCCCCCTCGTCCTCACCGGCCGATACAGCGCCGCCGGTTCCGGTACTATCACCCTGCGCGGCCAGACGGCAGATGGTCCGTTCGAACGCGCCATTCAGGTCAATCTACCAACCTCTCAGCCGGATCATGACGTGCTCGCCCCGCTTTGGGCAAGGCAGCGCATCGAATGGCTGATGGAACAGGATTGGCTCGGCATGCAATCAGGCAACGCCAATCGCGACCTGAAAGGGGACATTACAAAACTCGGCCTTGAGTTCGGGTTAATGACACAATTCACCAGCTTCGTCGCGGTCGAAGATCGCATCGTCACCGAGGGTGGTCGCACGAAAACCGTCGAGGTCCCCGTTGAAATGCCCGATGGCGTCAGCTACGAGGGAATCTTTGGCGCCGCCGCCGATGAATCCCGTGTGCAACTTCAGTCTCTCGGCTATGCAGGTGCGGCGGTCATGCCTTCGCCGGCGACGCCGTCGAAGAGCAGCCGCGGCAGGGACATGAACGCCCGAATTGGGCAGGCACCGGCGACTTCACCGAGTCCGCAACGCCCCGAAGCGGAATCTGCGCCGATCGCCCCCGGCGACTCCGTGCAGGAAGGCGCAAGAATGAAAGATGAATCTGATGCCTCCAGTTCCAAGCTGGATCCTGCACTGGTGAATCTCGCGAGCAAACTAAAGAACGGCAGGTATGCAGACGACAAGGTAACCGTCGAGAATGGGATGCTCAAGGTCTACGTCCACTTGACCGAAATGTCCGAAGACGCAATTCAGCAAGTGAAACGCGCCGGCGCTACGGTAATTTCGGAAAGACGCTCCAACAAGATGCTGCTCGTTCGCATCCGTGTTGAACTACTCGAAAAACTGGTCGCACTCGAAGGCGTCACAAGAATTACACCTGCGTAAACTGAGAGAACGCATAAAAACGAACCGGCCCCGGAGCAAACTCCGGGGCCGGTCAGATTTTTGGCGCGTGGTTCCCTATGGCCTCAGCGGCACCTTTGACGGTGGCTTCTTGCCAAGGTTATACACGGTAACCTTCATGGTTCCCGAACTGGGACACAGCTTTCGCATCGCAGCGAGTGACAGGTCAATCACCCGGCCCTCAATGTAAGGGCCTCGATCATTGAGTCGGCATACAACCGACCTCCCGTTCTCCGCGACTACCAGCACATAGTCGCCAAACTCACCAGTGAGCATGGCACAAGTCAGGGCATCGTTCCGCATGGTCTCACCTGAAGCAGTCATACTGCTGCTGCTGGCGACCGTGTAATACGAGGCTTCACCCACAACCATCGGCTGCACCGGTTGATGCGAAAGCAACATGAGCGCGATGACTTCGAACATAATTCGGCTCCTTCGCCCGTCGCTTCATCGAATTTGCCCACGGAAGACCGCACTTCTCCGCAGGACTTTCGAAAAGGATAGCCACCACAAAACGTCAGAGTCAAGCCAGTTTGGACATTTTTGGCAACTTTCTTGAACTAAATCTCGAAAATTTGGTGGCAAGGGCCCCTTCGAGAATTGTAAATTTTCTGTACACTCTCGAGTCCAGATTCTGGACTCTGAACTTTCACCGCTACTAAGCGCTTTTCGGAATGCTGACATAAGCCAATTAACCGCAACACTTTACATACATAAAGAGCCGCCTGCCAGAGTTGGCACAACACGTGCTTTCTACCCAACCACCGGATGGGCCGGGACTTCGTGGGGTTGGCTTCGGGAGTACAGGGTAATGAAAGACTTGGAGAAAGTCCGCGTGGCAGGAGCTGTGATGGATCTGCTGGAGTCGATGAATTGCCGACGGGAGGATATCCTGGAGATTAGCGATTTGATTAAGGAGCAGCTTGAGGTCAAGGAGCGCTACCAGACCGTTCCAGCATCTGCGGTTGATCCTGTAAAGCCTTGTACAAACTAACCTTCTATTCACTAAGCACACATTTCATCTGCCTTTGAAATTGTGCACCTCAGGCGGGGCCGGGCTCCAC
>CALEZK010000526.1 GCA_937928585.1 uncultured bacterium
CCTCATCGTCCGGCCTCCGTGGCATTCACGCCGGAACAAACATCACTTCGCAATGCGTTACCGACCGCGCCGACATCTACAAAGACTTGAGCGCGACTTGGCAATCTGACTTGACTATGCGGGTTGCGCCGGCAGTGCCCACGTATCCATGTTCTCCAGCAACCAGCGACAGTTGACCACTTTTTCCACGACATCTAGTGGCAAATAGAAGTACTGGCAAGACGGCTCAAAGCCGATACGCGAATCTTCCAGCGTAAGATCATAGAGCTCCCTTGCAAGCGCTATTTCGGCTTCGATTAGTTGCGCAAGTTGTTTGCGGAGTTCCTGTCGCTTCTCTGGCGAGCCCCCGATGGTCGGATCGGAAATCTGGTCGCGCGCGACCACAAAACGCGTCTGGTTTGCGACCGACTGAAAATGAATCGCGGCAGCACGTGCATAACGGAGATCCGCGGCAACGAGCTTTCGACGTTCCTCGGGGGCTTTCTCGACTGCGAGCGCGAGCTCGGTGAGACCTGGTTTCCAGCCCGCGGTGATTTTCTCAAACTGCGCGGCGAATATATCCGGAGGGTAAGGACCACACCATCCCTTCACATCGTCATACGGAATTCCCCACATCGTTGCCGAGTACCCGGTGCGAAAAGGGTAGAGGGGATTTGCCGCGCCCCATTGCACCGGCGAGGTATAGATAACGCTGATGTGAAATGGGTACTCGCGGAACGCTTCACTGGTAAGGGTCCAGGCCTTTCGGGCATGCGGTGCTCCCTTTGGACCGAACCGATCCAGCGCGAGCGCATCCAGAACGGCTTCGGGGGTTGGCGTGGGTTTGCGGCTAATCGCTTGTGCAACTTGGAAGTTTGGAGATGGGTGGCCGCCCATTGTCCAGCCGATAAACATGGCATCCAGGTCTGTGGCCTTCTCCAGATTGCTGCAGTGCTCTGCAATCAGGTCGAGAACGGGCAGATAGGGAATGCTCGCGATTTCGCAGGTATTGTTGAATTGAATTTCTGTGCCCGTCCGCATGCCGCGTGACTCGGCAACTTTCCAGTGGGCTTGCGATCGTGGACCGGGTCCCACAGCGGAAATAGAGTATTCGCCGACTGTACTCGAAATGCCGCCGCGTTCGATTGGCAAGTGCCACTCGCTTACGGACATTAGCCAGACAGAATCCGGAAGCATCGCTATCATGTCTGGAGCGTCACCATGCCCGCGCCAACCCCAATCCGACACAAGAACTGTGGCATTGGGATCGCCGCGATGGACGCCTTCCTCAATTGCTGCGTTGACCTCGGTGATGATGCTCGCGTCCGTTCGGTCCTTGCAGCGGGGACATGATGTCCAGCCGCCGTGTGACGCACAGTTCGTCAGGTTTTCGGACGCGGTAATCGTGTAGACGCCGCCAAGGCCCGGCACCTCGCTGAATACATGTGCGAGTGCGTCGCGCACCCAATTCAAGACAGCAGGTTGCGACGTGCACATAGCGGTTAGTTCGCCGCTTGTGACGCCTGCAATTTCCGGTCGGTTCGCAAAAAACTGCTGGGGCATCGCTCGAGGTTCGTTGGTGTAAAGAAACACACGAATACCGAACTTGCTTGCGCGCTTCACAAGCGCACGAAGATTTTTAAGCCGCGTCTCGTGATGCTCTCCAAACTCGGGGAATGCATCGCCCCCTGGGGCGAGATCGCGAAGTACGGCGTGCAGCCAGACACCATTGATGCCGACATCGGCAAGCTGTTGAAGCAATCCATCTGGATAGGGGTCGAGTTTGGGGTTCATCAGCGGATCGCCAAAAACCGCCACATAGGAATACACAATTCGCAGATCCGCGGATTTGTCTGCCGGTGCCGTCTTTTCTGCGCTTGCCGGCGCCTCTCGAAATTGACGTACGAAATCAAACCGCGGCTCGCCAGTGTCGCGAATCGCAGCGCCGAAATCCGATTCGACAACACGGCGAATCTCTGCGGCGCGCGCGCGCGCCGCATCATCCGGCGCAACATATCGAATCGGATCGCTGGCCGGCTTTACACGCCCCAACTTGATCCAAAGAAAGTCCTCTTCACGAAGCATAACGGATAGATGCTCCGGGGATATTTCCAGCAATTCCAACAATTGAGCATAAGGAAGGAGGTGCCAATTGCGTCGTATGAGCGTGACGTACCCGCGTTCGCGCATTTCAGGCGTAACCACCGCCTCGCGAGGCAGACCCATCGATTCGGCCATTGCCACAACATCAGATTCAGTCGCGCTGATGATCTTTGCGATCTTGGCGGGTGGCACAGCGTTCCAATTGCGCCAGACAAATTCATGTACGCGATCTGGAAAGTGCTGCATCGCGAGGGCAGGTCTGGAGTCGCCAGTAGGTAACACGCTTTCGTCGGCAGCGGCGATTTGGATGGCGCTTAATGCAGTGGCAATCACTGCAATGAACCGCGAGATGGAACATTTGGACATGGTTTATCCCCGTTTGCGTTGCTACCGCTATAGTAGCGGCTGGATGCAAATTTCCGCAATCGTTACCGGGGAAACAGCTTGGTTCGTACGCGCCGGGCAGATCTTCAAACTTGGCGATCGGTCACTTGGTGCTTGCTGTTCGGCGCCACGCGTTGGGCCACGGAACAAAGTATGGTTTGGAATCCCGATACTTCGCATAGTCTGCGCCATACCATTCAAGATAACGCCGCTCTTTGAATAAAGGGCCAATCAGGCAGTATGCCGTCCAGCCGGCTGCAAGCACCAAACCGTCCACGGTCACCTCAGGAGCGGTCCACATAACAAGTGCAAACCCCAAGTAGACTGGATGGCGACACAAGCGAAATAGTCCCCGCGTCGGGAAAGTCTTGTATGTCGGTCGTTTGCCTTGGACTACTGAACTCCACCCCGTGAACCCTGTCTGGAGACCGAGGCCCGCGTCTGTCAGGGCCTTCGCAAGGAACAACCAGCTTGCCAAGTAGAAGGCCAGGAAAATCCAAAGCGTACTTCCGGACGCTATATAAATTGTGACTCCGCTCGGCGACCATAGTAGAAACGCAGCCAGAAGTTGTACGCTTGCGATCAATGCGAACGTGGTCGTAGCGAGGTCCTTACCCAACTCTCCCGGTGCCACTTTCGCCATCAAAGTCCGGCCTCGACGCGTCAAGAGAAATGAATGGACCACCGGAAACTGGACCAGCAATAACGAGTTTGCCAAGAGCGCCAACCAGCCATGAAATGATCCCATACCCGTTCGAAGGCCGTGGTACAAGGCCTGAAGCATGACGGCTACCGCCAGGACAAAAACTAGATGGGTCAAGCCACCATAAACCGCAGCCCAGACCACACGTTTACGATGTGTCATAAAATAGCGCACCCTTCAATTGGCACTACGACACTTGCACTGGAAAGAATTGGTTCTTCTTGTTACAAGTGCGCGCGAGTATCGCCGGTTCTTCGCTGTGGCGATTAGGCCGCACTAAACGTTGAAACGAATAGACCAGCAAACGAAGCAAATGGTTTCTGTCGCCTCCACAAATGTCACCCAAATTGGAGCAAGAGTACTATGTAGCTAGCGGTAGCAACACGAAATAAACACCTGAAAGGCGTATACTTATGTTATCAGAAATATGATGCGATGCAGCGAATAACAGCCTTCGTTGCCGCGAAGGATTTCACTAAAGATGGCCACGGCTCTTAAACCCCAAATAGACCAGCCGCCAGATGGAGAACCAACCAAAGGCGAGTGGAGAACTCCCGCCGGGCTTTGGAAGCGGAAGTCCACAATTATTGCGGCGCTCTCCGTTGTTTCCATTAGCTTGCACCTCATGCTTCGATTTTTGTTTCACGCCGCGCCAGCAACCTGCACCACGCCTTTGCTTGTCACGCTCGTGGTTGGTGGTTTGCCCCTTCTGTACGATTTGTTCATTAAGTTATTGAGGCGGGAGTTCGGGTCTGACCTGCTTGGTGGCATTTCAATTGTAACCTCCGTTTTGCTTGGGGAGTATCTCGCCGGTTCGATCATCGTACTAATGCTCTCCGGTGGCGAAGCGTTGGAGCACTATGCGCTACGCAGCGCATCGTCGGTACTTGCTGCGTTGGCGAAGCGCGTTCCCTCGATTGCTCATAAGAAGCAGGGTTCCGGGATTGTAGATGTTGCCTTGAACGAGGTTGTGGTGGGCGACACGTTGGTGATCTATCCGCACGATATTTGTCCCGTGGATGGCGTGGTAATTGAAGGCCATGGTCTGATGGACGAGTCCTATCTCACGGGCGAACCGTTCGAAATAATCAAGACTTCCGGCTCTCCGGTAATTTCAGGCGCAATTAACGGTGAGTATGCGCTGACGATCCGCACAACCAAACGCGCTTCTGATTCTCGCTATGCAAAGATCATGGAAGTCATGCGTGAGTCCGAAGCCAGCCGGCCGCAGATGCGGCGGCTGGGGGATAGACTGGGCGCGCTCTATACACCTTTGGCACTTGCCGTTGCTGGTCTGGCGTGGCTCATAAGCGGTGAAGCCACGCGCTTCCTGGCGGTGCTTGTAATCGCGACACCTTGTCCGCTCCTTATCGCAATACCCATTGCGATCATAGGGTCGATTTCCCTTTGCGCGCGCCGAGCAATCATAATCAAGAGCCCTGTCGTGCTGGAGCAAATCGCAGAATGCCGCACTGCGATATTCGACAAAACCGGCACCCTCACTTACGGCGAGCCGAATCTGACTGAGCAGTTCATCGCATCGGAATTCACGCAACGAGAAGTTTTGATGCTTGTTGCAAGCCTTGAACGCTATTCCAAACATCCGCTTGCCGGAGCGATTATCGCAGCCGCAAACAAGGACGCTATCGTTCTACCCGAAGCATCCGAGGTCTGTGAGCAGCCTGGTCACGGGCTGATCGGAACCGTTTCCGGTCATCAAATCCTAATCACGAGTCGCAGCAAGCTAACTGCACAGAATCCCTCTGGACTGGAACAAATCCCGCCTCAAGGCGGTGGGTTGGAATGCGTAGTGGCAATAGACAACCGCTATGCCGCGACCTTTCGTTTCCGTGATGCACCCCGCGCGGAAAGCGTGTCATTCGTGAATCACCTTGGCCCCAAACACCAGTTCGAGCGGGTCATGATCGTGTCCGGCGATCGTGAATCGGAGGTACGGTATCTCGGCGAAGAAGTGGGCATTACAGAAATTCACGCCGAGAAAAGTCCGGAGGAGAAGCTTGCCATTGTTCGCGCTGAAACGGCCGCGGCGAAAACCTTATACGTAGGTGATGGCATAAACGATGCCCCGGCGATGATGGCCGCAACAGTGGGAATGGCAATCGGTCAAAATAGTGACGTGACAGCCGAAGCCGCGGGCGTGGTCGTCATGGATAACTCCCTGAAAAAAGTAGACGAGTTCATGCACATCAGCCGGCGTATGCGGGCAATTGCGCTGCAGAGTGCCATCGGCGGAATGGCACTGAGCATGATCGGCATGGCCTTCGCCGCGACCGGACATTTGACACCCGTGGGTGGGGCGATTCTACAGGAAACAATCGATGTCGCAGCAGTGTTAAACGCTCTGCGTGCGGCCTTTTCCCCTAGAATAATTCATGATCTCTAACCGGGATTCTTTCACGCGCACAGGTCATAGAGGCTGAAGCAAGGGAAGCAGATTATGAAGTCTCCACGAGCAGTTTCTGGTATCGCGGTGAGCGTGTGAAAAATCCTCACCAATGGACCTCTGGTTTTTTCCTGCGCATTTCTCACCGCTAGATACACTTCGAACTAGAACATGGAGCTTTGGTGCGGTGAGAGATTCTGGCTAAACATCGCCGGTATCGCGTTTCACTCGTCTTGCGGTGAAATCGCAGATTCAACCGGCGGTTTACTTCGATCCGGCCTCTTTCCCACTTTCCCGGCGTAGAAAGCGCGAATGGTTTGGATATCGGACTCGGCGTCACCTGTGGGCGTTATAGTAGGCCCAAATCCCCCGAGCTTGCGCTGGTAATCGAGGTACGAAGTGGCTATTGGCACCCTTGCGCCATTGGCGATGTGATAAAACCCGGTCTTCCACTCGCCAACGTGACTGCGCGTGCCCTCCGGCGCAACGCCAATCACAAGTCGCTCGTTGTCGTTAAAATACTGCACCGCCTGCGAAACGACATTGTTCGATTTGCTTCGATCAATCGACAAACCGCCCAACCAGGAAAAAATCCACCCATATGGCGCGCGAAAAAGGCTAGACTTTCCCATCCACAAAAGGCGAATGCGAAATATCAACGCAAAAAATACCACCATCGGCAAGTCCCAGTTGCTCGTATGTGGCGCAAACGTCGTCACATACTTCGGCGCGTCCGGCGGCGAACCGTCGACCCGCCAACCCATAATGCGCAATATAACTGCGGAAATTCCCCGTAATATTGGCGTAAGCACTGGCGTATCGAAAATCGTGTACTGCACGATGGCAAGCTCCTAACTTGAATCCGTGTCATGTCCGGCAATGGAGTATACGAGAGAACACCGGTGTCTATCCCGAGGCCCACCTCCGGAAAGTTTCTTTCATTGGCGATAACTTGCCACATTATATTAAGGCTTTGGCGCTTGCGGGTTCCATTGGTAATCGACGATTGGTGCTTTGCCGAACGTTCGTTAAGTATGCCAAACGCGCTCCTCTGGTGCCCAAAAAATGTAAATAAAGCCGATGGGTGCGACATGGACGGGCAAATTCGTAACGTTTCGACTTCCAAACCATATTGTATTGTTGGGTGGAGTACCGAGGGGTCTACAGCTGGTCGTGTGGTCGAAATCTGCGATGCATAGTCGTGCCATTCTGGCGCAGCTTGGGCGATGGTCGTTGTTGCAACAATTTAGTTTGCTCTGTATCGTCGCGCTCTTAGTGTTCGGCGTAATTTTGGCGCAGATTGTAAATGCCGCGATCGAGGAAAACATGGTTTCGCGTGCCCGCGAAATTACCGCTTCCTTCGTTCGCTCGGAAGTCAGCGCTGCCCTTGATTTGGCCAACATAGACGCGCTGCCACCGAAAGCTTTAGAGGGCGTTGTTGCCCACGAATGCCCTACGTTGTACTTCGGCGCTGAAATTGCCCGCGTAAAAGTATGGAACCCTTCCGGCAAAATTATCTGGTCCGACGATCCTGCGCTCATCGGGAAAACTTTCTTGGACAATAACGACTTGCTCGAAGCACTTTCAGGGAAAGTAGTGTCGAGCGTCAGTAAGACAATCGAACCAGAACATGAGCGTGAACGGCAATACACTCGCCTCATGGAAATCTATATTCCAATCTCATTGTCACAGTACACTTCGATCCCATTCGTCGTAGAAGTCTATCAGCACCTCGATCCTCTTTATGATGATCTTCATGCGCAACAACAGACAGTGTGGATCGCGATGGCGCTCGGATTCGCAGCATTGTACGTGGCTTTGTTTGGTCTCGTGTATCGCGCCTCGGTCACTATGCAGCGCCAGACCGAAAGTCTTCTCCGTTCGAAAGAGCAACTCATTCAAGCAGACAAACTCGTATCGTTGGGCGTGCTTTCGGCAGGTGTCGCGCATGAGATTAACAATCCTAACCAGCGCATTTTGCTGAACGCCACAGTATTTTCGCGCGCTTGGGGCGGTATTCTGCCGATTCTGGAGAAGTACTACGAGGAGAATGGCGACTTCAGCGTAAGTGGAATGTCATATTCAAGAATTGGCCCAAAGATGCCTGAGGCGATTCAAAACATCGTCAAGGCCTCCGAACGCATCAAGATAATTGTAAGAGAACTAAGCGACTTCGCAAGACGTGAGCCCGAACGGGCGATGGAGCCCGTAGATTTGAACAAAGTGCTACGCTCAGCAGCCTTCCTTACACGCAAGATGGTTAAAGAGTCCACCGATCATTTCTCGATGCGCTTACAAAAAGATATTCCACCGGTTGCAGGCAATTTTCAGCGACTTGAACAAGTTTTTGTCAATTTGATTATAAACGCTTGTCAGGCTCTGCCCAATCGCGGCAGTCGCTTGAACGTCGCGAGCGGATACGATGAAGCGAAGAAATGCATCGCCATAAAAATTCGTGACGAAGGCTCTGGAATTCTGGAGAAAGATCTCCCTCGAATTTTCGATCCATTTTTCACGACTCGCGCTGACGGTGGCGGCACCGGGCTTGGCTTGGCAATTTCACAGTCGATCCTTAATGAACACGGCGCAACCATTCGGTTTCGGTCTACGCCGAATCGAGGTACCACGGTGTCCGTTTTGTTTCCCGTCATTGAAACTGGGCGCAAAGTGGTTGGTGCCGCAACAAGTGACTCTGAAGCACTCAACGAGCGCAAAAGTGCGGTCACGAATCGCCAAGCAGTTTTATGAGTTCAACACAGACATCATCGTATCCATTACTACTCGTTGACGACGATGTCGAAGTTTTGGCGAGTTGGGAACTTGTTCTGAACTCAAACGGAATTGATAATTTGCATTTATGTTCCGATGGCCGCAGCGCGTGGAATATTCTCTCTCGCTGCTCAGTAGGCGTTGTGCTTCTTGACTTAAACATGCCGCAGATTAAAGGAGATGAACTGCTGGTAACCATCCGCGAGCGTTATCCCGAAGTTCCTATCATAATCAGCACAGGCGCGAATAAAGTCGACACAGCGGTGCGCTGTATGCGCGCTGGGGCCGCCGACTACCTGGTGAAGCCCGTCGCAGAAGCGGACATGCTGCTCGCCGTACGTCGCGCTCTCGAACTGCGGGAACTTCGTTCCGAGAACACACGACTTTCACGTCGTGTCTTGGCCGACACGCTCGAACGCCCGGAGGCGTTTACCTCCATAATCACTTGCAGTCCGCTGATGCGCTCATTGTTCAAGTATGTGGAAGCTATATCTGAATCCTCAAAGCCGGTCGCCATACTTGGGGAAACCGGGGTTGGAAAGGAACTGCTCGCCAGCGCGATTCATTCGCTCAGCGGCCGTTCAGGTAAGTTTACGGCACTCAACGTAGCCGGGCTTGACGACAATGTTTTCGCCGACACCCTGTTTGGTCACGTCCGTGGCGCTTTCACCGGCGCAGATGGAGTTCGAAAGGGACTAATCGAAACCGCAGCACATGGCACGCTTTTTCTTGACGAAATTGGAGATCTCAGTCTACATTCCCAAGTAAAACTGCTTCGCCTGCTTCAGGAGCGCGAGTATTTCCCGCTCGGCGCAGATGTCGCCAGAATTTCGACGACCAGCATCGTCGTTGCTACAAATCGCGATTTGCGAGCCATGGTCGATTCGGGTCAGTTCCGTCGCGATTTATTCTATCGACTTCAGGTGCACCCGATACAGGTGCCTTCCTTGCGTGATAGACCCGAAGACATACCGCTATTACTAGAACACTTTGTGGAGAAAGCCGCAATTAGTATGGGAAAAACCAAGCCGTCCGTCTCCGCTGGGTTGCTTGCGCATCTTTCAACGTATTCATTTCCCGGCAACATACGCGAATTGGAGGCGTTGGCGCATGACGCCGTAGCGCGCCACACCGGCGGCGCCCTTACCGTTGAGTCAATCGCCAGCGTTGCTCCCGGCCTTATCGACGAAACTTTGAAGTCGACGGATTCCGCGCCCGGCGCGTCATTTACCGATCATCAACGATTGCCCACGTTGCGAGAAGGCGCGCGTCTCTTAATTAAGGAAGCTATGCGTCGAGCGAATGGAAATCAAAGCGTTGCGGCGAAACTGCTCGGCATCAGCCAACCCTCACTTAGCCGAAGGCTCAAACACTTTGTTACTGACCCTGTGGATTGACCCGGATCTAAAACGCGTATTTGCGCTGCGAAGATGGTCAACAACGACCTACCATGCCACCGTCGAGCAGCAATTTTCCAGGAATGTTCTCGGCCCTAAACGTAGCGCCGCAGCCATTGTCACTATCGAAGTCAACTTCGACCGTAGCGTTCGTACCACCAGATTCTCACGCGGTGTACGTCCATCGTAGGGCCGGGCTCACCGATACAATCGTTGTCCTTACGCCGAAACTACCCGACGTGTCGTTATTCTCATCTATTTCTGCACCTAACCTTACCGATCCCGCTTCGCCGCCACCGACGTCATATTCGATCATATGATTATCCGGCACATCTTCCGTGACGGCGTCTGTACGTGCCGACAGCGTCAAACATAGTGCCGTGAATCCCGTCGACAGGAGTAGCAGCAGTACGTCCAGCTGGACTGAGTCTGCAAGTTCCATACTGCTGCCACTCCATGCCCATCTTGCGAGCGGGATGTTAAAGACTCTCGCTCGAGCCTCGGATTCGTGGCCTAGTTCGCACTCAAGATTAATTCGTCAGTGTCCGCATTACGAACTTCGACCGAAGAACTCGTCGTCATCGTTGGGGGGTTGTCGCCGTCTTTCGTGCTAAGTTCAAGTTCAGCGGTACCCAACACAATCGGCAGCGTACCAAGGCTCTGGCCGTCCACAAAAAATTCTACGGAAGTCGCCGACGCGACCTTTTCCACTTCAATGTTGACCTTGCGCCGGTCGCTACGTTGCTCAAATTTCGCCTTACCCTTTGCATTTTCCTCGGCACTTGTCCGCGTGAGTGGAATCCTGAACTTTATCCGGTCGCCGTCGCCCGCCATCGTTACCGGCATACTAACGGCCATTACAGCTGTCACCATCAGCAACGCCATCGCACTGCGGACAAACTTCCGGAAAACTACAACCGTCATTTCTTAATACCTCCTGTTCCTGCTGTCAATAGGTCAATCGAAAGATTTCTGCCCAACCCCGGGCTAGCTTGCTAAAGCAATAGCCGTGCCAACATGTTCGAATTTAGTAAGTGGCTACAGACATGCGAGTTACCTAAGTCGAGGCATAAGGGTGAGTAATTCGACTATAGAAAAAGCTATGAGCAAGCTCCGCGCACCCGCATAGCGCGTCATAGGTTATGCGAAATCGCATAGAGCTTTGCGAATTCTCGTTACCGCAGTCTTATACCTAAGTGTTCAATTCGGCAGTCAGTGAGGCTTCGAGAGAACTTGGCAAGGGTACCGATATTTCAATGGTTTCTTGCTCTGAGGCATCAAAGCGGGCGTTTCTCAGCTGTCTACAGATCTGCCCAGGGTCAGAACTCCGAGTCCTCCCGTTCTTCCTTCGTGTTCGCTAATCACTTGAGGTTGCACCAGCAATCGTGGCCGTCGCGTCGACAGATGTAGTTTGAACTAGGAGGCGCCTTTGATTGAGAAGTCCAATAGCCCGTTACGATTCAGAGAATCGCCAATCAGAGTCTTCGACACATACGCCCTTGCGAAGTTACGTTTGATTCCAAATATCTTGAAACTTATGACGAATGGGACTGGTATAATAGAAGTGTTCGAAATGACGTTTGGGAGTTTGCGTTGCAATTGAAAATCTGGAAACGCCCATGCTCGCCAGCACCTTAGAGCGATTTGGCAGCGGCGCAGGCGTTCGCGACTATGCCGAGAAGTATGATTCGCGCTGGGTGGAACGCACCCGCAACTACTACGAACAAAAGTTGGTGCGGCGGCTTATGTCACGCGTTCCTCTCGCGGATCTGACCGGCCCCATTCTGGATCTGCCGTGCGGCATTGGTCGATTCCTGCCCGCGCTGCACGCTCGCGCGCCGCGCGTAATCGAGGGCGACTGGAGCATTCCCATGCTCGAGTTGTCCCGTTCGAAGCATGAAAAAAATGTGATGGGGTTTGTTCGTGCAACAAGCAATGCGCTTCCATTTGCGACGGAGAGTTTCAATCTGGTGTTCTCCGTTCGCCTTTGCCACCATTTTCCAACGGCTGATGAGCGAGCCGAATACATACGCGAGATGCTGCGAATCTCGCGCCGCTGGGTCATCCTGACCTATCTCGACAAACATTCCACGCAAAACAGGTTTCGAACGTTCACGCGGCGGTTGAAGCGCAAACCACCCAAGTGGACCATGACACAAGCCCAAATCGCGGATATCGCGGATGTCGAGGGATATACAATCGTCCGAACTGAATTGCTTTCCCGATTCTTTTCCGGCCAGCGATACGCGCTCCTGCATCGAACTGAATAGTGTCAGCTAGAGCCAGGCAAGGTAACGCTGCTCAAGCACAATATAGCGCCGACCGGTGAAGAAACGTCGGAGAAAAATGGACGTTTGGTAATCGTCACTGCCGGACGCATGTGCCGTTCCGCCGAAAACAACATGACCGCCCTTTTTGAGTCCGGGTCGCTTGTGAATGTGATCACAGTAGACGCTGGGGAAGGACTCAGGGCGCAGCAGGATTGGCTGGTTTCGCCGTCGAAGGAAACTCCGGATAATTGTTGGTCAACATCCAGAAGCCTTCACCTTCGCGAGACAGCGGCCGGCCGTTGTCGATACCAGGGGATCGGTGCTCGCGCAGGATAAGAATCAGGTCCGAACTGACAGATGGACTTTGGTAAAAGTAGCTGTGTCCGAACAGGTCAACCCGCTTGGCGCGTGCATCGACGATTTCCATTCCCGGTACGGATGCCAAACTCTTTCGCTGAAACGGACTGAGATCTGTCAATCGAAGTTTTCCTATGCGACGAACGCTGTCAAACAACCACGACGACACGCCGATCGCCCGGTCTTCAGGCGAGATATACACCGTTAGCCGCTCCGGAACGGTAAAGATACCCTCGGCGCCGACACGTTGCGTGACGACCTCAAAGTCGAGATCGGGCGCGGCCAGAACGATATTGCCTAGTTTGAATGCTTCGCGCGTGTCGACCCCAGCGGCTTGGCATTCGATGTGAAGCTCACGAAGGGCCGTCAGTGCAACGTCGGTCCCGCGGCTGTGGGCAATAATATTAATCGTTTTCAGTTCCGGACACGACGCCAAAGCGCGAATGGACTGCTTCAGGTGAAAGATTGTGAATTCACCCGACTCCCGGTCCGCTGTATAGCCGCGAATTCCGCCATGTCCCGCTGGCCACGAATAGCTAACGGGCACGCCGATGCGCCCTAGAAAGTGCCAGACCTGGGCGGCGGTGAAGATCGAATCTTCAAAATTTACGTTGTATCCATGAAGAAAAAGGAATACTTCCTTTCGATCTGTGTGCTCGAGCGCCTTGCGCAGCTCTACATGCAGCTGATCGCGCTTGGACTGTTCATCTGCCAGCACGGTCGGGCTCACCATGGCCTTGCCGTTTACCACCTCAATGCGCTCGTTTGACGGGGTCAATCTTCCCAGCTCACGAACTTGTGTCAAGGCCGGCTTGAGCTTCAACGTCCGCACCGGCTTTAGGCTGTTTTCCTCAAGCGTCTCCCACGGCACGTCTTCTCCAAACTCCACTGTGGCTGCCCCGAATGCAACGGACTTTGACCGCGCGTAGCCGTAAGTGATTGCTCCGGACTCGTCCTGAATTGGAGCGCGGTCGGTTGCATAAAGCACCGTGGCCCGATTGTGGCGGAGTGATTCCGGGACCGATGCAAACGGGTTGGGGTAACCCCGCTCAAACAAGTTTGGCGTCGCCATTAGACCTGGTGTAGCGCATCCCGTCATCGCAATTAGGATGGTGAGAACGAGCATGGCGTCTCCAAGCAAGATACGCCGAACGGACTTGATGCAGTTCATGAATGTACCCCTAGAAAGTTCGCGCGCCTCTGCGGGTGCGCGGCCGTGTATGACCCGTCACCGGTGTAAGAGCAGTCCCTAAAGTCCCTCGGTGACGAGTTTCCAAGTGGGATCTGGGTCGAATTTTGATATATTCTTGGCCTTGCTCGTCTTCTCGCCCAAGTCCTTCTCGTACACGGCACCGTGATGGTTCACGATGAAGGTCATAACCCCGGAGTGGCGATAATCAACTGGCCATGCAACGAGCGCGAATCCGTTGGTCATGTCGTTGCCTTTACGATAAGAAGCTCTCTTACCCAACGCGTGCTTGCCTTGGCCAGTAAGAATTTTAAACCGGTATCCCATGAAGCCGCTCGACTTATCTGACTTGACTGCCGCATCCGCCTCGGCCAGAAAAGGCCCTAACGGGCTCAGTGCGTCCCCCGAATTGGGGTCTGCCTTCCAATATAGACCATCCTTTTTGCCCGGCGTGCTCAGAATCCTTTGCGCGTACTCGTAGATGCCGTCTCCATCGAAGTCGGACTGCGCGTACTCGAGTTGCGCTGCGATGTATTCTCGGCAGATGTCGATTGCCAGCAGTTCATTGCGGCCAATGCGGCGCTTACGCAACTCGTCGATACCGGCCTGGGTGTCAAACTGCCAGCCCGAGCCCGCAGCGACAATGGGCATGGGAAATGGCCACAGTTCTTGCCCAAGCAACAACACAAACTCGTTCTCCGAACGCTGCTCGATGCGCCTGAGCTGTTTGGACATGTCCACGATCTGAGTGCGGTTCGCCTGTTCCTCGGCGTCATCAATTCGCTTAGTCTCGTGTTCAAGCAGCGGACCGAATATCGCAATCAATTCATTGGTGTCGTTGTTTGCGCAAGCGGCAAGTGCCGCATCGACGGCCGCTTCCGGCGACGCGAATATGCGCTGTTGGTTCGGCGTGTCCTGTGCAAACGAAGCCGAAGCCACAGAAGCTATGGTCACAATAAGAATTTGTATATGTCTGAGTTTCATAGCGGTCCTCCCCAATCGCAACTGTTGATTTTCCACCTAGCGTCTGCCAACGCCGCCGCGGCCTCCGCCACCAACAGTGCGGCCACCACCGCCTGCGGAGAAGCTCGCCCCACCCCGAGAACTCATCTTATTCGCGGACGCGCCGTGCGAGACGGAACCAAACGTGCCTTGGACTGCGCCCGGATTTGAGTAACCGCGAGCTCCAGCACCCACCGTACCTACGCGCGCCGCCCCACGCGCACCACCGCCTAGGCCCGCACCTCGCGTTCCTACACCGACTGTTCCAACACCGGCGGCTCCACGCGGATCACCGATACCGCGAGGATCCGCCACTCCTCGCGAATCTAGCACGCCACGGGGATCTGCAACGCCACGGGGATCGGCCACGCCACGCGGGTCGGCAACACCGCGGGGGTCTGCTACGCCACGTGGATCTGCGACGCCACGGGGATCCGCTACTCCACGGGGGTCCGCCACGCCACGGGGATCCGCTACTCCACGGGGGTCCGCCACGCCACGGGGATCTGCCACGCCACGCGGGTCGGCAACACCGCGGGGGTCTGCTACGCCACGCGGGTCGGCAACACCGCGGGGGTCTGCTACGCCACGTGGGTCTGCTACGCCACGGGGATCGTAGATGCCACGTGGATCAAAAGCTCCTCTAGGATCGTAAATGCCGCGCGGGTCGAAAAGTCCTCTGGGATCATAGATCCCGCGCGGGTCGTAGATGCCCCGCGGATTGTACGGGGTCGGCACTGGTGGAAAAGCCCCCACCCAACCATAGTAGCCACCGTGATAAACGGCGTGGCCATACC